>CAZBJM010000029.1:8077-21586 GCA_964492225.1 uncultured Methanosarcinales archaeon | reverse complement strand
TTGTCATTTTGTGGCTTTCTGTAAGTTTTGAGCTCATTGATGAAGACATCCTGAAACACGAAATGCTACGACGGGATCGTCTAATTTGCTCATATTTCCTCCATTTCTGTTCAGATGACCAGTTAACAAAAAACGCGGCACCCTTTTACAGTCCAAGCCCCGGCTCGCCGCCAGTGGCGCGCGTTCTTCCCGAGGGGCGGACTTTATTTAGGAATTGACGTGAAAAAGGAGTATGCTTTAAAAAAGCGCTAAGAATATAAAGCGAAATTCTGATCAGACGACCTCACAAGAGTGTCATGGAACCATCGTTCAGATAATATACCTCATCGGACATGAACCTGGCAACCCTCTCATCATGAGAGATGAAAAGGTAACCCACACCGTCATCTGCCTGGAATTGTTTTAATAGCTGTAGCATTTTTGCCTGTACAGAAACGTCCAGTGCTGAGGTAGGTTCATCCAGTATCACAAATTCTGGTTCAAGTAGAAAGATCCTTGCAAGGGCAAGCCGTTGGTTCTCTCCCCCTGATAATTGTGAGGGGTAGCGCTGGAGCAATCTTTCAGGCAATCCTATCCTTCCAAGCATTCTAGCAATGGTAGGTCTCTTCTTGCGATCGTCCATTCCAATATGCCCAAGTACCTCCTCCATAGACCTACCTATCTTTTTACTTGGATTGAAAGAACTGACAGGGTCCTGGAACATTACCTGTACGTTCCTTCGAAAATCCCGATGCTGGGTCCTATCCATATCACTGATAAGTACATCTTTGTACAGGACACCACCACTACCGGGTGGCTCAAGACCTGCAAGGACCCTTGCAAAAGTACTTTTACCAGAACCTGAAGGGCCCATCAATCCATATGTCCGCCCCGCATCGAATTTAAGGTCCAGGTCCTTAAAGACCCTGCGCTCTTTTCTAAATATGAGGCCCGAGTTGTAGTTTTTTGTAAGCTTGCATGTTTTTAGCAATATAGGAAACACCTCACATTCCTACCTTCCTTCTCAAAAAAAGAAGGTTGCTCTTTTGTGCATCTTAAGGTACTATGTGGACATCTTGGATGGAAACTACATCCATTTGTATGCCCTGTGATGGAGATCGACTCACCCCTGATGGGGATGAAACCATTTTCAGGAAGGCTCTGTAACAATGCCTGGGAATAAGGGTGAAGGGCCTTGTCAAAGAAATGCTCTGCAGAAACAAGCTCAACTATTTCACCAGCATACATGATAGCTACCCTGTCAGCAAGTTCATGTGCAACGTGCAGGTCATGGGTTATAAGTAACATAGAGGCACCTTCTTGCTCCCTTATTGACCTGAGGTTTCCTTTAACATAGCTAACAAGATCAGCATCAAGCCCTTTTGTAGGCTCATCTGCTATTAGCAGTTCTGCTCCCGTGATGACCGAGGCAGCTATAAGGGCCCTTTGGTTCATGCCCCCTGAACACTCCCCAGGATAGAGCCTCATGATGCGGTCCGGTTGTGGGAAGCCACATTTAAATAGAGCTGCAGCAGCCATTTCCAAAGCTTTGGCCTTTTTTGTACCTTTGTGCACCTGCAAGGGTTCCGCGACCTGCATACCGATCCTGTGCACTGGATTTAGTGAAAGGGAGGGGTTTTGGAAAACGATAGCTATCTTGTTCCCTCTCACAGAAGACATTTCCAACTCATTCAGAGCAAAGATGTCCTGCCCATTGAACATAATACTTCCAGTAACCGCCGCTTCATCGGGAAGTATACGCATTATGGCATGTGCTATGACCGACTTTCCACACCCGGTCTCACCAACCAACGCAAGTATCTCTTTCCTTTTAATTGAAAATGAAACATGTTTCACAGCCGTTACAAGCTCATTAGCCCTGAAGGCTACACTAAGTTCATGGATGGATAAAAGGCTCATTCTATATTCACCCCTTTATCCCCTTTCTCAAAAAGGAAACCAAAGGTGACCAGGGATAAAACACAAAGAGTGATACAAACTCCAGGCGGCATATACCACCACCACATCTCTCGTATAAAACCACCCCGTGAGAAGGCGTAGGATAGCATCATACCCCAGCTTGTCATAGAAGGGTCTCCCAGTCCAAGGAATGAAAGTGAGGCCTCAGATATCATTGCAGATGCTGTTGCAAGCATGAATTTTGGTATAATGACATGGATGATATTTGGAAGGATGTCTGACACCATGATATGGGTCGAACTAAAACCCATGCACTTTGCACTTCTTACAAATCCCGTCTCTCTTACCTGTAATGTCTTTGAACGCACGACCCTGGCAATGGACTCCCATGAAAGCAGGCCCAGAATAAGTATCAGAACCCATATACTTGGTCTTAGGAAAGCTGCTACTAATATTATCAAAGGTATCTTTGGAACAATGAGGACTATGTCTGTGAATCCCATCAGTACTTCTTCCATTATTCCCCTATAATAACCTGCAAGTACACCAATGATCACCCCAATGATAGTAGTGATAGCAGCTGCTGCAAAACCCACGGTAAGGGTTATCCTTGTACCGTATATCAGTTCTGAAAGGATATCATTGCCCATATTATTGGTACCGAGCAGATGCTCAGAAGAAGGAGATAGGTATGGTGTGAAGCGTTCTGTAGGTCCAAATGGCGCAAACAATGAAGGGCTGATAGCCATTCCAATGAACATGAGCAGCACCACTATACTAAGGATCGTAGTAGGAGCTGACTTCTTTGCTGTTGAGACCATTGACGAGATGATCATATGTTCCTCCTGACACGAGGGTCCGCGACAGCATATAAAAGATCAGCTAACAGATTGCCAAGCATCACTGAGAGGGCAATGACAAGGAACACACCATGAAGTACAGGATAGTCGCGGCCTAGTATGGCATCATAGACCAAGGTACCCAGGCCATTGAGGGAAAATACTATTTCAATAAAAAGTGCCCCACTGAACATGAAACCAAAATCCATTGCCACTTGGGTGATTATCGGAAGGGAGGCATTTCTGAACACGTGTTTGAAGAGGACCTGATAATTGTGCAGACCTTTAGCTTTGGCATAGAGTGCATAAAGCTGTTCCTTTTCCTGTATAACACTCCCGCGCATCACCATAAAATTGCGAGAGGCCGAAAACAGGCTCATCACCGCCACGGGAAGCATTAGATGTTGAACAATACTGGAAAATGTGAATGTCGTGTAGTAACCTTTCAAGGGGGTGATGCCAAGTTTGAAGGAAAAGATGAACAATGCCATAAGTGCAAGAAAGTAAGGAGGTGTGCATGAAATTGCCATGGCTGTGAATGTCATCGAACGGCTTCTTTTTGTATCAGGTTCCCAGCCTGCAATGGCTCCGGCACAGGTTCCCAGAACAGCACCAATTATTATGGACAGGCCAACAAACATCAAAGTCCAGAACATACGCTCATAGATCAGGTCTGCAACAGGTGCATGGAAATGGTATGAATACCCAATATCAAAATGGAACAGGTCCCGTAAATGTTCTATATATTGTATCACCCAGGGCTTATCAAGACCCAGTTCAGCCCGGAGTTCAATGATAGTAGCCTCACTAAGGAAGGCATCCTCACCTACCAGATTCAGCACAGGGTCACCTGGCATGGCCCTGGGCAGGGCAAAGTTCAAAGTAACTACCAGGAAAAAAGAAATAATGTAGCGTAAGCCTTTATTCAGTACACCCTTCATACAATGACCTTCAGTGTTGTGTCTTCAACAGTGTCCTTCAGAATATGGATCAAAGCGTCCCCTGTGGAAAAACTTACTGCCGGCTCCACGGATGAACTATGCAGCCTTCCGTTCTCAACAATGAAAGTGTACAGTTCTTCCCAGCTACGTTCACTATTCCTGTACTTATGCCTGACAAGCTCTATTGGAAGACTGAACTTTCTCTCTGTTATCTCTACACAGGCATTAAGGCCCATGCTTTGCATGACACGGACTATGTACTGATAGTCAATGGACCTTTTCCGTCCATGTGCGAATATTTCAAGGGGGTCAGGATCGCCTGCTCGATATACTATGAATATACCTTTTTTAGATACATCATACATCTTCTGGATGAAAGAAGCTATGTCAGGGTCAATGATGCTGTATGCAGAAACTGTATAATCCACCCTGTCCAATACATCAGCATATTTTTCTTTATTGACGTCCTTCCATTCCTCTCTCAGATAACGTACATTGTGTATATCATTCTCAATACACTTTTCTGCCAGTATTTCCAGATGATAGGGTGAGGGATCAATTGCCACAAGCTCCGATGCAATCTTTGCCAAAGGAATAGAAAATGCACCTGTACCGGCCCCGATATCAAGTATCTTTGTACCAGGTACGATCAGGTCACATATTCTGTCAGCGATCTTTCCAGGATAGGATGAGTGCTGTATGATGATGTCATAGATCCCAAATTCCTTCCAGAAATCATCATGGGTCATTCTTTTATCCTTTAAAGAACGGAAGTAGGTGGATTCGTAAAGGATATCCACCCATTCCAAAGCAGGAGAGCTCATGCAATTATACCCTGTCCAGAGCCAGGAAGGTGTCCAGGTTATAGATGCCAAAGAGAGGATTGTATGTCCATCCACTGAACCTCTTATTGTATGGTGTCACATGCTCCACGTAGTAAAGAGGTATGAGGGGCATTTCTTCAGCATAATAGTCCTGGAGTTCATAAGCATACTCCTTCAGTTTTGTCTGGTCGGTCGTTGCAAGCATATCGTCACATAAGGTGAGGAACTTTGGATCATCCAGTATGTGCAATACCCCCTGACCGCTACGCCTGCTGTCTAGGTATCCTGAACCCCAGCCTGCATGCATAAGCATTCCCCAGGGTGTGGCACCGGATATTGTGAGGTCGTATTGATAGTTGTCCTTACGTCCATACCAGACGCTAGTCTCGACCTGTGTTATCTTTACCCCAATACCTACAGCTTCAAGGTACTCTTTCATCAGTCGGCTACTCTCTTCATAGCCAGGGCGGATTACCAGATCAAGTGTAATATCAGTTCCGTTCATCTCGCGGATCCCATTATTGTTTGTATCGGTATATCCGGCTCCATCAAGACGGGACTTTGCTTCATTCACATCATAGGTAAGAGCATCGGTTTTTTTATAATGGTCCATTCCCGGAGGCACAAACCCTCTAAAGGGCACCTTTCCATAACCCAGTGTGTTGATCCGTATCAGTTCATCATAGTCGATAGCATAGGAAAGTGCCTGCCTGAACTGTTTGTCGGTGAATGGCTCATTTTTGAGATTCATTCCCAGATACGTGAGGCCTATACTTGTCCTTTTATCCAGTTTGAAGTTGCCTGTGGCTTCAAGAGGAGCAATGTTCGCATATGGATAGGAGCTCGCATATTTGTAATAGGTATCGGCATCACCATTCTGAAGTGCGAAGCTTGCTACGTTGTCGTTTGCAAACCAGTGGACCTCAAGGCTCTCAAATTTAGGTGAAGTCCCTTTCCAGTGCGGGTTCTTCTTGTATGTCAATTTACCACTATTGCGGTCAATGTCATCCAGATAATATGGGCCACAGCCTACATACGGACCCCGGCTCTTATGGGTATTTGGATCACTTATGCCTTCCCATATGTGTTTTGGTAGCATGTTGTAACTTGTGAACTCCAAATTAAGGGTTGTATAAGGTTTATTGAAGACAAAGGTAACAGAGTTGTCCTTTTTGGATACAGATGAATCCACCAATGTGTCATTGATCCATTTGGCAGAGTTGATCTTTGCTCCAGTGTAACGGATAGTGAACTCAGCGTCCTCTGGTGTTACTTTTTCACCATCGCTCCAGTACAGGTCATCCTTTATGAAGAATGTCCATTGTGTATTATTATTGGAAACCTCATATCTTTCAGCAGCAAGTCCCACAAGACTACCTGTTGGGTCCATCTGCATCAAGGGGAAATTGGATAGTTTACTGAAGATGCCCACATAATAATCGAAGAAAGAATCATCTTTGACAACATTGGATGTAGCTATTTTAACGACCGAATAATCAGGTCTATGGACAGAAGTACTGGATGAACCACCAGAACCCTTTCTTGCGACGATGACTTCCGGCGTGCTGACCGGTACATCGGGTACTTTGTTCTTTTCTGTCCCATTATCCTTTTCTTCAACAGGCGCCATCATTACTTTTTCAGGAACTGTTATTTTCTCAGGTTCTACTATCTTATCGATACCAGTGTTCTCCTCTTTGACAGGGCTGTCAGTACAGCCACTTAACAGGACCGATGCCATCAATATGAAGGCTATCAGTATTATCTTTTTCTTTTTTGTCATATCTTCCACCTTTTTCTATAAACAGATCAAAGGACAAAGTCCCGGTGTTGGACTAGACAGTATTACACATACATAAATGTAATTGAGTATTATTTACGAATGATATTATACTTTTTATTAAGCTGTTTGTATGAATATATCAATTAAATGTAACACTGAATTTGACATACTTTTACTCTGGTAATGTCATGAGGAACGGTTACCACAAAAATTCGTCAGGTGATCTGCCCATATGGGCTTTCATCATAGAAGCGTAGGAATTGTTCAAGGCTACGGTCCTTGGATCCTGAGCCAAAGAGCAGACTTGATAATGAGGGTTTATTGATGTAGAACACGACGGGCTCACCCTCGATACCTCCAAGTTCAGCTGCTCTATTGATGGCGTAGTACATATTTCCCAGCTCATCCACAAGCCCCAACTCCTTTGCCTTCTGTCCTGTATATATCCTGCCATCTGCAAGGTTCCTGACATCTTCGATGCTCATATTCCTGCCGTCCGCCACATCTTGCAGGAAGTGACCATAGACCTCCATTACAACTTCGTTGGCATACTCTTTTTCTTCATCGGTAAGTCCGCGGTTAGAATTACCCATATCCTTGAATTTACCAGATTTGGCCACATAGACATCTATACCTTCCTTCTCGTTATACTTGGAATTGTTCTGGAAGGACCATATGGTACCTATACTCCCGGTCATAGTTGAGGGATTTGCAACAATAAGGTCAGCTGGTGATGCGATATGGTAGGCGGCACTGGCTGCGACATCACCCATGGATACCACAATGGGGATGCCACTCTTACTGATCCTCCTTACTTCGGTATAGACCTCTTCTCCTGCTGTGGAAGAGCCCCCGGGACTATTTACACGCAAAACAATGGCTTTGACCGCTTTATCATTTGTAGCCTTCCGAAGGTTTGCTGAAATATCTTCAGATGTCGCATACCCCATTCCCCCTGGGATACTGCTTGTGAGCATGGTCCCCTGAACATAGATGACTGCAACCTTTTCACTTGAGCTGTAGACCTCTCCGTCGAAAGCCAGGTATATCGCAAGAAAACTTCCACCTATGATGAACAGAAGTGTAAATACAATAGCAGTGTATTGCCATCTCCGACTCTTCTTTACCGGAGCTTCTTGAATAGGGGGAGCATCATACATGATCCTAGCATGTGAGAAGCTATCATTACGATGACCTTCAGTACCATATCCTCCGCCGGAAGCATGGGATGTGGTGTCACTGGTATCTTTCAAATTGCTCCAGTTATCTATTGATGAGGAACTGTCCATTTCCACAGCGTGCACATTCTCAGCCTGCCCAGCTCCAATCGATGTATTATCAATGTTCGTGTCATCGACAGGTACGCCTCCAGTGCTTGCATCGATTGCCAATATATCCTCAGCAAGCGCATTTTCACTTGGCACTTCTTCAATATTTCCACTCATCAGCAAACTCCATCTGAACTAAAATGTGCTTGTATGTTGAAATACCTTGTGCAGTTTAAACTTATTTATGGATGAGAATGCCTGATCAGAATTTCGCTTTATATTCCTATCATTTTTTTTAGCATATTCCATTCTCACGTCAATTCCTTTATACTGTCCATACCTCGGGAAAAACGCGCGCGACTGGAGGCGAGCCGGGGGTTGGAATGTAAAAGGGTGCCGCGTATTTCGGTAGAAAGATGCGGCCGCACCTTTCGTTATAGATCTAATAAGCATACACTATTAAAATAAATATGATACAATCCTATGGGGAATATCCACCGGAGCTACATCACCGTACTTCTGGTATCTTCGGTCATAGCGTAACATCATTATAAAGGAAATACCCCTATAAGGGAAATACAAAGAACCAGCACTAAAATTAGCAAAATGGAGATTACACATGTCAAATCCTTCTGAGAAAGCCGTACTTGTCACATGCGGGCTCCCATATGCAAACGGGAAAGCACATATTGGACACCTGCGGACATACATACCTGCGGACATATACGTTAGAGCACTGAAAAAGACCGGGCGGGAAGCTGTATTCATTTGTGGCTCTGACACACATGGCACGCCTGTTGTGGTAAATGCCGAAGAGATGGGTATCACGCCAAAAGAACTGGTGCAGAAATATCATGCGCATTTTGATGGAATGTTCAAAAGGATGGGGGTGAACTTCGATGCTTTTGGTAGCACCGAAGATGCAGAGAGCCACAACCGTACCTTGGATATCGTAAACAGGCTTATCGACAAAGGCTATGTATATCCAAAGACCATCGATGTGGCATACTGTCCAAAATGTCACCGCTATCTGCCTGATAGATATGTACAGGGCACATGTCCATCCTGTGGCAAGGATGCTAGGGGCGATGAATGTGACCAGGGCTGCGGTAAGCACCTTGAACCAGGAGAACTTAAAGACCCATTGTGCACCATCTGCAAGGGTCCAGCCGAATACAGGAAGCAGGAGCACTTCTTCTTCAAACTTTCCGATTTCAAGGATTTTCTGCTTGCTCATCTGGATGGCCTTGGTGGTACTATCAACGCGAAGAACTATGCTATCGGGTGGGTCACCCAGGAACTCACTGACTGGTGTATCACCAGGAACCTGGAATGGGGAGTGAAGTTCCCCGGGCACGATGACCTGGTTGTGTATGTCTGGGTAGATGCACCCATAGGCTACATAGCATTCACTGAACAATGGGCAAAGGCAAAGGGTAATAGCTGGGAGAAATTCTGGAAAGGTGACTGCCCTATCATACATTTCATCGGCGGGGACATCATCTATCACCATTGCATCTTCTGGCCTGCCATGCTCAAAGGTGCCGGATACAGCCAAGCATCAGCTGTAGTGGCCTCGGGCATGGTGAAAATAGAGGACCGGAAATTCTCAAAGAGCCGTGGGTATGTGGTATGGGTCGAAGAGGACTATCTTGACCATGGATTCCATCCAGACCTACTGCGCTATTATCTGGCAAGTTACACATCCCATACAAAGGAAGTGAACTTTTCATGGAAGATATTCCAGGATAAGATCAACACTGAACTGGTGGGCGTATTTGGGAACTTCCTCTACCGCAATCTTCTCTTTGCATACAAGAACTTCGGAGAGATACCTGAAGGAGATATTGCTCCTGAGACCATGGAGCACATAAAGATCACGATAGAAGAAGTATCAAAGGCCATGGACGATTACGAGTTCAAGAAAGCTGCCGATACTGCTATGGCACTGGCATCATATGGTAATTCATATTTCCAGGCCAATGAGCCATGGAAGCTCATAAAAGAGGATAGGAGTGCCTGTGCAAAGGTCATAAGGAACTGTGTGCAGATAGCAAAGGCATTGATATTGCTCTTTGAACCTGTGCTTCCGGAGAAGATGGAAGATGCGTGGCAGCAGATCGGTATGACCACTAATGTGCACACCGCCGGTTACACCGAGGCCTTTGAACATATCACAGTCGGCACCCCGCTTGCCATGCCTCGGATACTGTTCACCAAGGTGGAGGATGAAAAGATAGCAGAGATGGAGCAGATCCTTGACAGGCGTGTTAAGGTGGCCATGGAAAAAGAATCAGGCAAGAAGGATACCATCGCCGAGTACAAGCCCGTCATTGAATATGACGACTTTGCAAAATTGGACATAAGGGTTGGAAAAGTGATCTCTGCAGAGAAGATCAAAAGGTCCGACAAGCTCCTGCGTCTTATGGTAGACATTGGAGATGTTAACCCCAGACAGATAGTTGCAGGACTTGCTGAGTACTATAGACCAGAGGATATCACAGGCAAGACAGTTAATGTACTTGTGAATCTCAAACCTGCAAAACTCTGTGGTGTTGAATCCCAGGGAATGGTCCTTGCAGCTGAGATGGGGAAGGATGTCACCTTGTTGACCACGGATAAGAGTATGAAGCCAGGTTCATCCATAAAGTAAGAGGGAAACAGCGCCATTCCAAGATATGGTGTAACTCCATTTATCCCGCTGCCGTCTGCGGACCTAGCTGAAATGTGTGGCGGGAGCTATTCCAATATATGGCAGAACTATTTTGATGCGCTGGGTCGATATCCACGGCCTTGCGCCATTCAGCTCCTTCATTCCATTAGTGGGTCTCTGGCTATGACCAAAAGTAGACCAACATCGGAAGAATACAGGAGGGGGATAACTTCACCGCTACCCCCGGTCTGATAACAGGGTATCAAGGTTTGCAGTTAAGAGCGACCCGTTCTTCCGGTGTAAGGGATACATAGAATCGGAGTATATCTTCGGGGTCCATATCTAAACCAAAGTTATACCCCTGGGCTTCGCCTGCCTTAAGGAACCTATCTTCCTTTTCATGCTTTCTATGGATAAGTCGTTTTATCTCTTCATTGCTAAGACCAGACATATCCATACGCTTCAATAACCCTACTCTGAGGAAGTTATTTTCTATGCGCTCATAATGGCTTTCTTTCTTTTCTTGCTTATTTTCCTGTTCCAAAAGATAAATTCCATTGCCACTGGCATCTTTGCATGCAAGTAGAACATTTTTCAGGACAAGCTTACCATTTTCTGATACGATCATCTTGCGTTCATTCTTCATATTATACTACACCCCTTCCTGAATATGACCATTCCAACACGTACCTTACAGGAATGATATCCTGCTTTTTGGCACAAAGGACAGTTTGTCAATCGGATATAAATAGATATCTCTGTATCTGTATATACTCATCATCATTATGATGAGAAAAACGGTGCTGCAAGTGACTCAAAATGACATAGCTGTGATATCATCTAAATACTAAGAAAATGGAATATAGATATAGACCATAGGATGCATGCATATGTTTGGAGAACTGAAGGAAAAGATACGTAATGGCGTTCAGCCTCTGGCAAAAAAAGTACCCCTGTCACCAAACACACTAACCCTGACAGGGGTCTTGATAAGTATCGTTGCTGCATTGCAATTCTCTGCAGGGGCAATGTTATATGGGGCACTGATGATACTCCTTAGTGGAGTCTTTGATATGCTCGATGGTGCAGTTGCCAGGTCAAGAGGGCAATGCACGCCCTTTGGAGCAGTACTGGATTCAGTGTGCGACAGATACGCAGATGCAATTATCTATACTGGCATCGTATATGGCCTCATTTCCGGAAGTATCGTAGTGCCAGACCTCCTTTCCGTGCCTATGTGGTTGTGGACCGTACTGGCAATGATCGGGTCCTATATGGTAAGCTACACACGCTCCCGAGCAGAAGCGGCAGGAGTGAAGGCAATGAACATAGGTGTAGCCGAGAGGCCTGAAAGGATGCTGTTGCTTGTCGCCGGTTCACTTACAGGACTGCTGGGCATGGCCATGTTACTCATAGTATTGCTTACCCATATCACTATCGTACAACGACTGATGCACGCACAAAGTTCACTGGCATGAAACACATGCAAAGATTATAATAACAGGTGCTGTATTAGAACGACATATCAAATAATAGCATATTCAAAAAAGCAGAGGACAGAAGATGCAATTTCACGCTGAAGTAATATTAGAACTAAAGGCCGGTATGCTCGACCCGGAGGGCGCAACTGTCAAAAGAGCACTGGAACATCTTGGCTATGCAACAGAAAGTGTCATAACCGCAAAAAAATACACCATTGTCCTGAAGGCAGAGAATGAGTCCATTGCAAGGGGAAAGGTGGAGGAGATGTGCCAGAAACTGATAGCCAACCCAATTATCCATAATTATTCCATATCCCTGAGGGAAAAGAAATGAGCATTGCAGTTGTCCAGTTTGGCGGAAGCAACTGTGACCTGGATATAATACATGTCCTTAAGGACGTACTGGGTGTTGATGCAGAGCTTGTGTGGTACAAAGAAGAGAACCTTGACCGCTTCGACGGCATAGTGATACCCGGTGGTTTCTCCTACGGTGATTACCTCCGTGCCGGCGCAATAGCTGCACGTACCCCTATCATGAACTCTGTGAAGAAACAGGCTGATGCAGGGAAGCCCGTAATTGGTATCTGCAACGGTTTCCAGATACTCACCGAATCCGGACTACTGGCAGGTGCACTGACGACCAATACCTATCCAAAGTTCAAGTGTGCACCAACCTACATAAGGGTGGAGAACACTGACACTCCCTTCACATCCCAGTTCAAAAAAGGCGAGGTGCTCAACATCCCAATAGCCCACATGGAAGGCAATTTCCATGCCGACGAGGCAAGCCTTGCATCACTTGAGAATGGTAGACAGGTGATATTCAGGTATGTGGATAGTGAAGGCAATGTGACCGACCATGCAAACCCAAATGGTTCCATGGAGAACATAGCCGGCATAGCCAGTAAGAACATGAACGTACTTGGCATGATGCCACATCCTGAAAGAGCATCCGAGGACGTTTTGGGCTCATCTGACGGAATACGGATATTCAAGTCCATGATAGACCATATATCCAGACAGTGACCTTATAGGATAGCCAGGTGCCATCCTCTATTTTTTCTGCCATCAGGAGAGCACAAGTGCTTCTTTCAAGTCCTTAGCTCAGCTGCCTTTATCTTTGCCTCTTCTGCTGTCTTCCATGAGTGGCGGACAAAATCAGGAAAGTCATCGTGTTCCTTTAACCAATCAAGGAGGAACTTTTTCGTTTTCGGGTCGGAAGGATAGCCACTACCAAGATCGATCCCCAGATCCTTTTTAAGTTTCGTGATGGCATTATCACGATGGACCTTTGCAATGATGGAAGCTGCCGAAACCACAGGACATGCAGCATCTGCCCGGTGTTTGGATACCATGGTTAAAAGACCAGCCCTTTCTGGATGTTTTTTTTCATATTCTGCAACAAGCCTTTCACCAAAACGGTTCTCATTGACGTCTGCTGCATCAACAAAGGCCTGATCCGGATGCAGTTCATCGAGCACTATGGAAAAGGCACGTATCATGATATCATTCATGCTCATGACCCGGCGCAACTCATCTATCTGGGAGGAGCTGACCTCCAGTACAAAGACCTTGGAGGCATACTTTTTGATCTGGTGGGAGAGCGTCTCTCTTTTCCCAGGAGTCAGTTTCTTTGAATCGGCCACGCCCAGGTTCTTAAGGACAGACACCCGCGCTTCATCCATAAGCACACCACCAATGCATAAAGGCCCTATAACAGGCCCCTTTCCAGCCTCATCGATACCGGCAACCAGCATATCCATTCATCTCCGCAAGAGCTATGGATGTCAACTGGCAGTATTCGTACATTAATGTGCCGTT
>CAZBJM010000029.1:0-7977 GCA_964492225.1 uncultured Methanosarcinales archaeon | reverse complement strand
AGAACCATCAGGTCTGCATCTTATTTGAATACCTCATTATGACACAAGCATCCGTGCATTTCCCACACCTTGTGCATTCAGCATTGATGATGACTCCCTGTTGCTCTTTGTCCAGGGCAATTGCCCCTATCGGGCATGCCTTGAGACATATGCCACAACCTGTACACTTATGATTCCTCAATAGTTGTCTGGATACCTCTCTGAATAGCTCATGTGCCCTTCCCTGGTCCTCTGCACCCACCACCAGACTTGCAGAAGAGAAGAGCTTGACCGTGGATGTACCATGTCTTACAAGCAATAGGCCCAGTTCTTCAGAGAAGCTTGTTGTACCGATTATGTTTAGGATATTTGCAGCTCTCTTCATAGAGAATCCATGGATGCGGCCTTCTATAGAATAGCCACCAGCCTTACAGGGAGATATTCCCGAGATCATATCAATCTTGAATGGAGAGTCCCTGTTTTGCATGATAATAGGGATACCCAGTTCTTCACTGAGTTTTATCATTTTTGGAGCTAGTTCTTTCCATCGCCAGAACCCATGTCTTATGAATCCTTCAGACAGTCCTGCATCATTGGCCCAGTCCAGCAGGAATGAATTCCAGCGTTCATACAGTTTTGGGTGTAGTTCCTGAAGTCGCTGGTACTCTGCAGACAATGCCGCAGGGCACAGGTAGCAGCCTACTCTCTCAAATCCCATGTCATACAGAGGGTTGTATCTCAGACCCCTCCAGTATATGTATAGCCATACCTCAATGGCTCTCCAGTCCTTTATGGGAAATATATTAAGCTGACCCGGAACAAAGGGATTCCTTTCACTGACGGCTATCCTTGCTCTTGAGAATGATTCATGCTTCCTTTTCCCATCAATGGTCAGGCAAATAGGAGCATTTTCCAGACACTGCTCGATGGCCTCATTTGCCGGAGCAAGTTTACATATCTTGCAGCACCATCTGAAATCCTTGGCTGGTGGACCAAAGGAATCCACATTTTCCCAGAAACTGTTCCCTGCTTGCTTTTCAATGAGTTCGATATTGGCATCAGCGCAATACTCATGCACAAATTCCAGGGTTTCAGGGAACTCTATCCCCGTGTTGAGGAAAAATGCCTTTACATCCCTGTTCCTCAAGGCACTCAAAGTCAGGTCCAGGACTACAAGACTATCCTTCCCGCCACTGAAGGAGACATGGACCGGGAGGTCTTTATGCTCATGCTGGTTAGCTATCCCTTTTATGGTGTTGATGGCATTCTTCCCAAGGCTGCGTAGGTGACCTATATTTGCGTCAATTACTTCTTCCATGCTTGCTATCCGTGGGTTAAGGGAGACTGGGCGCGAATCTATCTTGCGCACCCGAAGTGCAGGACCAGTACATGCTTGAAGGTCCCCGGCATTACAATATGAAGTCCCATACCCAAAAAGAGAGCCTGATATGATGAGCACCGTGTCACCTGCCCGGATATCGGGGGACATGCTCTCCACCATTGCTGCATCTATCTTCTTACCATTGAGATGCATACTGCTCTTTTTGAGCAACACTCGCTTCTTTTCTGAGAATTCAGCCAATATCCGGGCACCCTGAAGCATGGGCTCGAATCTGTAATCCATTGAACGGATATCAAAGGATAGTATCCCAAAATAGATCCCATCAACTATGACCTCATCGGTCCTGTCATCACCGGGTATCTTATTGAGCAAAACAATGCGCTCTTCCAGGGGGTCACAGCCAAGGTCCTGTAAGAGGCATTTATGTAGCACTTCTCTTTCAAAGGGTGAGCAAAACCTAGGGTCCGCCGGTTGTGAAAGGACCAAGCGGTCTGTTCTTTGGCCACAAGTACAGCTTTCGCCTATGAGGGGAACATTGCAGGATGGGCACCAGAAGATATAGTCCTTGTCATAGCTTGCATGACGGACATTGTGCCCTATTTGCCTTTTCTCCTCGGCTGCGTTCCTGTGCACCGCAGACTTCTTGTTCCTTCCTCTCTGGTCTTTGTTCATTCAGGGCGAGTTTCAATTGTTCTTCAGATATGCGTTAATTGTTCGTGCCCCAAGCTTGCCAGCTCCCATGGCACTTATGACCGTATCAGCGCCGGTCACGGCATCCCCTCCAGCACAAACGTTTTCAAGGGATGTCTTTGCAAGTTCATCGACAAGGATGGTACCGTGGGAGCTTACCTTCAGTCCCTGTGATCCGGAGAGTATCATCGGGTTTGGAGAAGTGCCTATGGCTATTATGACCACATCTGCCTCTATGATATGCTCTGACCCTTGCACGGGTACAGGGCTTCTCCTTCCCGAGGCATCGGCGCTTCCAAGTTCCATCCGGATGCATTCAACCCCTTTTACTGTCATGTTATCCCCTTCAATGATGCGGATGGGGTTTGTGAGCAACCTGAAAACAATACCTTCTTCCTTGGCGTTCTCTATCTCTTCCTTCCTGGCCGGCAGTTCTTCCAGACCACGGCGATAGACAATGCTCACCTCTTCAGCACCAAGGCGCAGGGCACAGCGTGCGGCATCCATGGCCACATTCCCTCCGCCAACCACGATAACCCTTTTCCCTCTCTTGATGGGGGTGTCGTAATCGGGGAAACGGTAGGCTTTCATCAGGTTTATCCTTGTGAGGAATTCGTTGGCTGAGTACACACCATTGAGGTTCTCTCCGGGTATGCCCATGAATTTTGGAAGTCCTGCTCCCGTTCCAAGGAAAACTGCATCAAAATCATCTCTTAGCTGGTCAAGGGTCTTTATTTTCCCAATGACATGGTCGACCTTGAGCTCAATGCCCATTTTTATGATTTGCGCAAGCTCTTCTTTCACAATGGCTTTTGGGAGTCTGAACTCAGGTATACCATATGTCAGTACCCCCCCAGATTCATGGAGTGCCTCATATATGGTGACCGCATGCCCTTCTTTTGCAAGGTCCGCTGCTGCAGTGAGACCTGCAGGACCGGAACCTACCACAGCTACCCGTTTACCCGATGCTTGCACAGGTTTTGGGCTTGCTATGCCTTTTTCTATTTCATGGTCTGCACAGAAGCGCTCAAGCCTGCCTATGGCAATGGGCTCACCTTTTTTAGCTAGTACACAGAGCTCTTCGCACTGCACTTCCTGGGGGCACACGCGTCCGCATACCGCAGGCAGGGAGTTTGTAAGCTTTATAGTTGCAATGGCCTTGTCAAAGTCACCTTTTTTCATGTGCCCGATAAAACCGGGGATATCTATATTGACAGGACAACCACGAACACATTTCGGGTCCTTGCACAAAAGGCAACGTGCCGCTTCAGCAATTGCCTGTTCCCTTGTGTAACCCAGCGCTACCTCGGAGAAGTTGCTGGCCCTGGTCTTTGGGTCCTGGTGCGGCATTGGCTGTCTTGCGGACATCAGTTCTCACCTCTACAAGTGCACTTGTGCTCATAGGTTTCGGTGCACTTTGATTCTTCCGGCCTGTAAAGTGCAAGCCGGCTCATCAGAAGATTGAAATCCACTTTGTGCCCATCGAATTCAGGTCCATCCACACAGGCAAACTTGGTTTCACCCCCCACTGAGACCCTACATCCTCCACACATTCCGGTACCATCTATCATTATTGGGTTAAGGCTGACAATGGTTTCAACACCATAGGGTGCCGTCATGGCAGCGGCTACTTTCATCAGTATAGGAGGGCCAATGACCACTATCCTTGCTATCTTCTCTCCACTGTCAAGGATCTTCTTCGCTACATCGGTCACAAAACCCTTGTGCCCCTTTGAACCATCATCGGTAGCTACATGGAATTCATCACTTGCCTTGCGTATCTCATCTTCCAGTATGAGTAGGTCCTTGTTCCTTGCCCCTATTATCGTTATGACCTTATTTCCAGCTTCACGATAGGCCTTTATCTGAGGATACACCGGAGCTATTCCAACTCCTCCTCCAACGAGTATGACAGTACCGAGTTTGCGCACGTCGGCCGGTGTGCCCAGTGGTCCGACAAAATCTTGCAACACGTCAGCTTCTTTCATTTTTGCAAGTTGCTTTGTGGTCTTCCCCATCTCCTGGAAGATAACTGTAACACTACCTACATTGATATCGGTATCAGCTATTGTAAGAGGTATTCGTTCGCTGTTCTCATCGATGCGTAAGATTATGAACTGGCCTGCCTTTGCAGCTCTGGCAACATCGGGCGCCAGTACCTTCATCAGATGCACCAGGGGAGCTATCTGTTCTTTTTCAAGGATAGTATATGGCATGTGATCACACTGTTATGGATTTTCAATAAAGGCTTCTATTGATTGTTTGGAACGTGCATATGAATACAGTTCTAGTACTTAAGATTTGAGCCAAGGTGAAGACCTTGCTATAAATGTTATATATAGTATTTATCGATATATCGATTTTCATGTACAATCTTATATATATTCGTGCACTCATTATGTATAACATTATCAACCCCATCTGTTCATAACGAGGAAGATGCATGAGATCCATTATACTGGCAGGCGGCTCTGGAACTCGCCTGTGGCCACTTAGCAGAGAGCTGTACCCAAAACAATTCCTTAAGATCAAAGAAAGGTCCCTCTTTCAAGACACAGTTACCCGGTGTCTTATGTTATCGGATATTTCGGAGATTTTTGTGGTTACTAACGAAGTGCACAAATATTTTGTGATAGGGCAGGTGAAGGAGCTTGGCTATGAACTGCCCCTTGAGAACCTGCTAACTGAGCCCTGTGGAAAGAACACACTTCCGGCTATCTGTTATGGGATGAGGGAAATTGACAGGTCCTATGGGCGCTCAGTGGTTTGTGTACTTTCATCAGATCACGTGCTTGACCCACATGCAATGGTAACGATAGAAAAATCTGCAAACCTTGCAAAGGACCATCTTGTGACATTTGGTGTGGTCCCAAGCTTTGCACATACGGGTTATGGTTACATAAAGCCAGGTAAGGACATCGATATAGGCAAAAAAGTCTTAGAGTTCAGAGAAAAACCATGCACCGAGGACGCACAACGGTATATTTCAGAAGGTTGTCTCTGGAACACAGGTATGTTCCTTCTCGATTCTGAGGTATTCCTTAACGAAGTAAGACAACTGGCTCCGGATGTATGGAATGCTTTTGAAGGTTCTGGAAGTATTCAGGAGGCATATGCCAGGATGCCAAATATATCTATCGACCATGGTATTATGGAAAAGTCTTCCCGGGTAGCCGTTGTACCGCTTGGATTCAAATGGGGCGACCTTGGAAACTTCGATGCATTATTTGAAGAATTAGAAAAAGACCCATCCAATAATTGTATAATCGCCTGTCAGGACCTTTGTGTGGATTCCAGCAATAATCTTGTGCACTCTAGCGCAGATAAACTTGTTTCGCTCATAGATATGCATGACATGATCGTTGTGGATACAGCGGACGCTTTGCTCATTTGTCCTCGCAAAAGTAGTGAAAAGGTCAAAGGGGTGGTGGGTCTTCTCAAAGAAAAAGGAGATGAGCGAGTCAACCTACATGGAACTGTCTATCGACCATGGGGGTCCTATACTCTGCTGGAAAGCTCACCAGGGCATAAGATAAAGAACATATCTGTCCATCCTGGGAAAAAACTAAGTCTACAGCTCCATCACCACCGTAGCGAACACTGGGTAGTTGTCAGAGGAATGGCGTGTGTAGAAAATGACGGTCAACGCTTTTTCCTTAGACAGGGAGAAAGTACTTTCATTAAAGCCGGCTCAAAGCACAGGCTCTCAAATCCTGGTAAGCTAGCTCTGGAAATAATAGAGGTGCAACTTGGTGAGTATGTGGAAGAGGACGATATTGTAAGATTTGATGATGATTATGGGAGAACATGACATTATGGTGTATGCTTCAAATAATATCCTGAGGGCTGAATGAAGGTAGTTATACCAGCGGCGGGTGCTGGAACTCGCCTATTTCCCCATACGCATACAAAACCAAAGCCCATGGTGTCCATAGCCGGTAAACCGATAATAGGACATATCCTGGACAGGATGGTCGATCTTTATCCAGAAGAGGTCATCCTTATTGTTGGATATCGCAAAGAGCAATTGATAGCTTATGTGGACAAATATTACAAGGATATATTCAATATAAGATATGTCATTCAGGAAAATCGTATGGGACTTGGACATTCCGTGTATCTTGCAAAAGAGCATATCTATGGTTCTGAAATTATGATAGCTCTTGGGGACATGATATTTAGGTCAGGGTATAAAGAGTTCTATGAGCAATATTCCAATAACGGGAGCTGTGTTGCCTCCATAGGTGTAAAAGAGGTCGATGAGCCGCAGAAATATGGGATTGTCTATCTTGACGAACAATTATCGTGCATTGAAAGGCTTGAAGAAAAACCAGAGGATCCTTCTTCCAATCTTGGGATAGCCGGTGTGTACTTCATCAAAGGTACTCCGCTCCTCCTAGATGTTTTGGAGTGGATGATGCAAAAAGGTATAAAGACCCGTGGAGAATATCAACTTACAGATGCTCTTCAGGAAATGCTTGTAAGGGGGGCTAAGCTCAAGACATTTGAAGTGTCCAGCTGGTACGATTGCGGGCATTCTAGATCACTGCTCGATGCTAATCAAACATTGCTTGGTGAACTAGATACTAGGAATGTGGTCGAAGGGTGTGTTAACTCCGTGATTATCCCGCCAGTGAGGATAGGTACCAATGTCAAAGTCTTGAACTCTGTCATTGGTCCCTTTGCATCCATTGCTGAAGACTCGTCCATTGAGGATTCCATTATATCTGATGCGGTCATTGGAGCACGCACCCACCTTTCTGGTGTCAATCTGAAGTCGTCCATAATCGGTGATGATGCAAACGTCATAGGAAAACATAACTCACTTAACATCGGTGATTCTTCATCCATTGAATTCTGAATAGGTCTTACATTTATTAAGAAATAAGTTGCATATCGTGATAGAATGAGATCCATAGTAAGCGGCGGAGCAGGTTTTGTAGGTTCGCATCTGTGCGACCTGCTGATTGGAAAAGGTCATAAGGTAATATGTATTGATAACCTTGTTACTGGAAATACAAAGAACATAGAGCATATAAGAAATGATAATTTCACCTATCTGAAGCACGATATTACAAAACCTATCTATTTCGGTGACAGGATAGACTACATATTCCACTTGGCAAGCCCTGCGTCCCCTGTGGATTATCTCGAGCTACCGATACAGACCCTTAAAGTGGGAGCCCTTGGCAGTTATAATATGCTGGGACTTGCGAAGGAACATGGGGCTCGTATCCTGTTAGCCTCCACGTCAGAGGTCTATGGGGATCCTTTGGTGAATCCTCAGCCTGAGACTTACTGGGGCAACGTGAACCCGGTTGGCCCAAGAGGTGTGTATGATGAGGCAAAACGATATGCTGAGGCCATAACCATGGCATACCACAATTATCATGGAGTAGATACAAGGATTGCGCGCATTTTCAATACATATGGACCTCGTATGCGTGCAAATGATGGCCGAGTGGTCCCGAATTTCATAAACCAGGCATTAAAAGGCGATGACATCACGGTCTATGGTGATGGGAAGCAGACCAGGTCATTCTGTTATGTATCTGACCTTGTAGATGGCCTTTACAGACTTATGATGTCAGATCACAGTGACCCTGTCAATCTTGGTAATCCGGCAGAGATGACCGTACTTGACTTTGCTGAGTACATTATAGAACTAACAGGTACAGGGTCGAAGATAGTCCATGAGGAGTTGCCAGTGGATGATCCTCGGGTCAGAAGACCTGACATCACAAAGGCAAAGAGCATTCTGGGCTGGGAGCCAAAGGTTGGACTTATAGAAGGGCTTAGGAAGACTATTAACTATTTCAAAGAGAACACTATTGAGGATCAATGATGACAAATATTAAAAGAACGCAGAAGGTAGCACTTATTACTGGTGTCACTGGCCAGGATGGAGCATACCTTGCAGAATTCCTGTTGAAGAAAGGATACATCGTCCATGGTATAAAAAGGAG
>CAZBJM010000028.1:0-21588 GCA_964492225.1 uncultured Methanosarcinales archaeon | reverse complement strand
TAATTAGCTCATATTTCCTCCATTTATTAACAATAAACGCGTGCTAGATCCATTACGAAAACCGTGGCCCCTTATTATATTCCAACCCCCAGCTCGCCGCCATTCGCGCGCGTTTTTCCCGTGGGGCGGACAGTATAAAGGAATGAACGTGAAAATGGAGTATACTTAAAAAAAGCGATAAGAATAAAAAGCGAAATTCTGATAAGACAAGCTCAGGTTGACCACCATCATTTGCTATGATGACAATAGATATATCTATGGTAAATGCCTTAAATATATACAATTGGAGTTCTAAATGCAGGATATGGCATTCTTTCTCAGTTCGTTCTTTTCCCTCTTCGCAATAGTCAGTCCCTTAAGTGGGCTTGTTACTTTTGTTTCCCTCACCAGCAGTGTGACCCAGGAGGAAAAGAATACCATAGCAAACAAATCCGTAGCACTTGCCAGCATCATCGCCTTGTTCTTTGCAATTACAGGCAGACTTATCCTGGATTTCTTCGGAATAACCATCGACTCGCTGAGAATTGCAGGCGGTATCCTTCTCTTTGTAGTGGCCTTCGATATGATACTGGGAAAGGTCTCCCGTGAAAGCATAACTAAGAACGAGATCGATAAATCCATTGATCGTAGTGACACATGGATATTCCCTATAGCTATGCCGCTTCTGACAGGTCCGGGTACTATATCCACGGTAATAGTGCTTATGAACACTGCAAGTTCCGCCATGCAGAACATAAGTGTCATTGTATCTATCTTGCTCACATTCTTTATTACCCTGCTCTTGCTTCGGTTCTCCACGGGAATATACAAGTTCGTTGGATATACCGGTATGCTTGTACTCACAAGACTCATGGGGATCCTTCTTGCAGCTCTAGCGGTCAATTTTGTAGCCACCGGTCTATGGAACACATATATAATTTTCGCTTCTGAACTTCCAATACCATGAAATGTATCCATTTACAGATGAGCATGGCAAGTATAGGAATACTGATATGCAGAGCTATGTTAACATATCAGATACCATCATATAGTAGTTAGAACATACTAAAAATTAACAAGGGAGTTTACCCAAAGGGAGTAATGAAAATGATGCAAAACAGATTCATAGTCATAGCAGGCGAGGAAGCAGGGCCTGGGTCAAATAAACTGGGAGGCATATGGAATGTTATTGATGCCGAAGCAAAGAACCTCGCTGAAATGATAGGAGAGGGGGTACTAGGAAAGGGGAGGAGCTCTCGGGTAATAGTTGCCGGACCTTACTACGGGCATAGCGGTGCTGACTGGCACAAGGGACTCAACCGCATAACAGACATGAGCGGCTTCAGTAAGTATGAACCGGAGGGAGAGCTGGGTACGGTCCTTAAGCAGCTTGCAGCAAGAGGCATAGAAACAAATGTAGGTGTCAGGAAGCTTGGAAAAGTGGACGTGATATACGTCATGTTCGCGACAAAGAACTTCACTAAGATGGGTTCAACCTATAATGGCCAGTCCATGACCCTCTCAAGCATGATAAAGGCCGAAGCGTATGACATGCTAGGGCTTGATTCACTGCATTATGAGTCCATGAACAATGGTAATGAATACACCCATTATCTTAATCTTTCATACGCCATCTCCGAACTTGTACGCTTGCTTGCAGAGGCCGGTAAAGCCACACAGTTGGCTGATAAGGCTATGGATGAGGGTTCAATAATACCCTCTGTAGAGGTCTCTCTGCATTGCCATGAGTTTGGGGTGTTCTATGCAGCAGCCCGTCTTGAAAAAATGGGTGTCAGTGTACATACTGTGGCTACCTATCATGCAACCATCCCCGGTAGGGTTGCAGGTCATCGCTCGATACAGAAGGTACGGGACAATGATAGCTCATTTGACAGTGGAGTGCCTATCAATTTCATAAAACTGGAGTCCTTATCATCATATGCCGATGTGGTCACTGCTGTGGGAGACTCCACACGTAAAGAGATCAAGCTCTTCTATGGCACAGAAGCAATAGTAATACGCAATGGCATAGATGTGAATAGTGACCACATCGAGTGGGAAAGGAAGGCCAGATGCAGAAGAAAGTTGCAGGACTTCCTGTCCGAGACCATCTATAAGGTATTCGATAGCAAACTTATAGCTCCTGAAAAGATAGTTCCCATATTTTCCATCTCCCGCATCGAGGTGGAAAATAAAGGCTACCCTGACCTGTTGGACTCCCTTGTGATATTGGACCGTATGATAAGGACCGAGATAGATGCAGGTCATCTGGACGAGGACTTCAGGGTCATATGTTTCATAGTTGCGGCCCATGGTCCAAAGACCAATACGCCGGAGAACTTCCCCATAAACCTGCCAGAGGACATACTTATTGGCGATGAGATGAGACTACAACAGATGATAAAGGCAAGAGGGCTTGAATGCTCCCGTATCCCAGATGGTAGCAGACACGTAGCCGCTGTGCTCTATCCGCAATGGATATCTGCTAAGGATGGTGGACTCAACATGAGCACAGACGACTTCATGGCTGGATGTATAGCCGGGGTCTTCCCATCCCGATACGAGCCATTCCTGCTAACTGGATTGGAAGCAGGAAAAGAAGCAACGCCTAGTATAGTCAGCCGGATCTGTGGTTTCAGTGATGCACTGGGCACCCTGAAAAGGCTCGTAATGGGTATGGGTGGTGTTATAGTTGTAGACAACATCAACCTTTCATATATTGAGACCATGGCAGATTATGCCCTGGCCATGGATTATTTCATCAGTACCTACCTTAATGATAAGGTCAAGTACAATCTGCTCTGTCAGGAAGCAAGTCTGCTTGCAAAGGACATGAACTGGAAGAACCCGACCCGTGAATACTACGAGCTCCTTACAGGTATGAGGATCGAATGAGAATAGGAATGCACAAATGATCAATTGATCACAGCATAGAACAGGAAATGGGAGAACTATATATGAAACCATTAAGAATAGCGATGTTCGCATGGGAAAGCCTTTATTCGGTAAATGTGGGAGGACTAGCACCCCATGTGTCAGAACTTGCTGAAGCCCTGGTGCAGGGAGGACATGAGGTACACATATTCACCCGCAATCAGGACATGAACCCATATGACATTGTGAACAAAGTTCACTATCACCGGGTGAACCATTCACTGGATGGAGGGATAGTGCAACAGATGAACAGTATGTGTGATGCCATGCATTGGGCCTTCCATGAAAGTGTCCGCAAGTTTGGTAAATTCGATATAGTGCATGTACATGACTGGCACCCGGTCAATGTGGTCACAAGATTGAAAGCCGAATCTGGGATACCTTTTGTAAGCACATACCACAGTACCGAATGGGGAAGGAACGGGAATAGCCATGGGAACTGGTGGGAGGCAGGCGAGATAAGCCACAGGGAATGGAGAGAGGGTTATGAGTCATCCCAGGTGATAGCAACATCTAGAGCACTGAAAGCAGAGATACAACATCTCTATAAGATACCGGATGACAAGATCACGATAATACCCAACGGGCTCAACGAGAACAAGATAAGGATGGATGTGGATGCTGGCAAGATAAAAGCTGCCCACGGCATCCATCCCTATACACCTGTTGTACTCTTTGTGGGACGCATGAGCTATCAGAAAGGCCCGGACCTGCTTGTCAGGGCCATGCCCATGGTGCTTGCCCACAGATGGGATGTAAGGTTTGTCCTTATAGGTGAGGGAGAGATGAGACCTGTGTGTGAGGGCCTTGCCCGGGATCTTGGTGTATACGACAGTTGTCATTTCCTTGGTTATGCAAAGGGTATCGTGAAGAACGAATGGGTGAACGCCTGCAACCTGATGTGCGTACCAAGCCGCAACGAACCATTCGGGATAGTGCTCCTGGAAGGCTGGGATGCCGGTAAGAACATAGTAGCAACCACAGCAGTTGAGCTCATCGATAATTTCCACAATGGTGTGACAGTCTACCAGACACCGGATTCCATTGCATGGGGTATCAATCATGTACTGGATAACTATGAGGATGGACAGCTTGGTATGGAGGGAAGAAAGCTCCTCAAGGATAAATATAACTGGAACAAGATAGCTGATAAGACCGTAGAGGTATACAGGAAGGCCATTGCATGAGAAGAAGGTATCCAGGTGCATCAAAGAAAGCAGGACTTGCACCAGGTACTATCATCCACATAGGTGAGGAAAGGACAGAGAGGCCCCGTATCACCTTGATAAGGTACAATAAGGAAAGCTTTGAAGAAAAGATAGTTGAGAATGTAGAAGAATGCCTCTTTAAAAGGGAACCTGGGACCCTTACCTGGATCAATATCGATGGTGTGCATCAGGTAGATATAATTGAAAAGGTTGGTGCACACTTCGGTCTGCATCCTTTGATAATGGAGGACATCGTCCACACCGATCAGCGACCAAAGATGGATGACTTTGAATCATACATATATCTGGTCATAAAGATGTTGCAGTTCGATGAAGAGACATACAATGTCAAAGCTGAGCAAGTGAGCATTGTCCTTGGCCAGGACTTTGTCCTTTCATTCCAGGAGACTGTGGGGGATACATTTAACCCATTGAGGGAGAGATTGAGGAGTTCAAAGGGTCGTATCCGTAGCACCGGACCCAGCTATCTGGCCTATGCACTGATGGACTCAATAGTGGATAACTATTTCCTGGTGCTGGAAAAGATAGGCGAGTTCCTTGAAGTGCTTGAGGACGAAATGATAGAGTCACCAACATCTGAGATACTGCAGGACATACACGAGATCAAGAACGAGATAATCTATCTGCGCAAGTCGGTCTGGCCCCTGCGGGAAGTTATCACACGTATCGAACGTTCTGAGTCACCTCTTATCGAGGATATGACCATGGTGTTCTTCAAGGACCTCTATGACCATACCATAAGGATAATCGAGACTGCGGAAACCTATCGTGACATCACATCCAGTATCATGGACGTGTATCTCTCAAGCGTTAGTAATAAGATGAACGAGGTCATGAAGACCTTGACAATAATTTCCACCATTTTTATCCCGCTTACTTTCATAGTCGGTGTATATGGTATGAACTTTACGAATATTCCTGAACTGAGCTGGAAATGGGGCTATCATACAACATGGATAGTAATGGTGGTAATATGCATTTCGATGTTGATATATTTCCACAGGAGAAAATGGTTGTGAGATCAAAATGACAGAGCTCTTTGGCATATATGGGCCGCCTTTTGCAATTGAACATGAAGGTCACAGGATATCTGTGGATGTCGAAGGAGAACTATGCATCTATAGGAGGACATGCGAATATGAGACAGTAGAAAAGGTCCTACCTGATGTACATACGTCCTTTTTCATCGGTCCGGTGGAGCCAGTGAACCTGCCAAAGGCCATCACACATACTTTGTTAATAGAGTTCCAGCGTCCTGTAATGGCCGCACCGGGAGGCAAACAGAAGATATTCCTGAAGTTCCCCGTCGAGATAGGTATATTCATTTCCGGGAAGAATGGTGAAAAAAGCGGGGACCATGAACTTATTGATATATTTAGCTTGGTCCACCCAAAATATACCCTGTATGGCACATCTAACCGGGGAAAGATATGTAGATACTGGAAGAGTGATGTGGGACTGGTGCGTCCCCTGCCGGACCCCAGATATGAGGGAGACCTTGAACTTGATATTATCAATGATACAGATGCGTGGATAGAGATAACAAAGGTTGTACTGAACGCCTATGCTATGAGGCTATATTATGGCATGGACCAAGGACACGAACGCATCTCCACGAAGGCATTTATGAAGATCATCAACCGAAAACTGGCTGAGACAGGTTCTGTCAATTATTCAGGGGATATGAATAGCTCAGTGTCCCTTTATGCACCACGTAAGCATATCCTCAATGCCATCAGGGAAGTTATGGAGTACGGACTATGAACTTCACAGGACTCATCGATCAGTTCGCCAATCTGCTGGACGCACTGCCTCCAATCCCTGGTGCAGTGATGAAGTTAGCAACCGCTGCATTTGTGCTCATTTTAGCCATTGCTTTTGGACAAGGCCTGACAATATACATGCGTAGGTCGCTCAAGGACAAAATGGATAAGGGTCATCTTAACATAATGAGCAAGATAATCTACTATAGTATCTTGGGATTGGCAATTGTGGTCTTCATTTTCCCGATACTGGGTATCGAAAGCTCTGGTCTGCTTGTCACTGGTGGGGTAGTGGGTATCATAATAGGTTTTGCCAGCCAGAGCATAGTAGGGAACCTGATATCCGGTTTTTTCCTGATAGTGGAGCGCCCCATCAATATTGGCGACCAGGTAGGTGTGGATGGGAACACCGGATTTGTGGAAGATATCACAATATTCTCCACGATAATCAGGACATATGACGGATTGTTTGTAAGGGTGCCAAATCAGACCGTGTTCACATCCAATATCACAAATTATGTAGTGAATCTTGTAAGGAGGTTTGAGTATGTGGTGGGGATACGTTATACAGACGATGCGGACAAAGCTATCAAGATAATCAAAGATATCATTGAAATGGAACCCTTTGCCCTTAAAAACCCCTCTCCTAGCGTATTTGTAGATAGTCTGGGCGATGATGCGGTAAATATATCAATAAAGATATGGGCACCTGTAAGCGAATGGTACGATATCAAGGTACGATTGCTTTGGGTAATAAAATGTAAACTGGAAGAGAATGGCATTGAGATACCCTTCCCACAAAGGACCGTATGGTTTGCCAATGAAGCACCTGCAGTGACCTTGCCTATAAAAAGTAATGGAGGAAATGAAAAATGAAAGCTGTATGTGTATGTTTTGAGGTCCATCTTCCCTTGCCATTGAAATGGTACTGGCCACAGGAGGGATATGGGAAAGCAAGCGTTGAGAAGTATTTCGATATGCAGAAAGCTTATGACCACTTCCTTTGGTTACAAAGGAGCATGATCACCATCAACGAAGCATTGCTCAACTCCATGAATGCAGGAGCTAGATATACATTCAATATCTCAGGCGTCTTTCTGGAACAATGTAAATGGGCTCCGGACATCATCGAAAGTTTCAAGCAGCTGAGCCATGAGGGGGCAAGCCTTGCAGCATCCCCTTATTATCATTCAATAAGTCCTCTGTTCAAGGACCTTGGAGAGCTCAGGGAACAGATAAGTATGCACATGGATTCGGTGCAGAGGATATTTGGTAAAAGGCCAACGTCATTCATCAACACCGAGCTGCTTCTTGAACAAAGGAGCTTTGATATATGCAAGGACCTGGGCCTTGAAGTCTACATATCAGAAGGTTCTGTCGATATAGTGAATGGTGGTGATCCTGTATATGTGTACGAAAATAAGGTAGCTACCCTGTTACGTCATATAGATCTCAGTGAAGATGTCGAGAAGAGACTATCTGACAGGATGTGGTCTGGATATCCTTTGATACCGGACAAGTTTGCATCATGGATAGCCAGTATGGAAGGCGATGTCATTACACTATACATCAAATATGATGCACTTCATGTTCATATGCAGAGGAACGCAGATATATTGCAGTTCCTCCAGGAACTACCACAAAGTCTGGCAAGTCATGGTATTGAAATGTTGCTCCCGGAAGAGGCAAAAAGCCGTTTCGTACCAAAGGAGCTAGCATCCCTGCATATAAAGAAGACCGCACGTTATGGAATGCACAATCTCTTGGGCAATCATGCTCAGCATCTATACATGCATGAGTTGGAGAGCATAGGAGATGAGCTTGGAGGTCTCAGGAAGCATAAAGGATACAAGGAACTGCAGACCATATACCGGTACCTGCAACAAAGCGATATATTCTTGGAAATGAATGCCCAGGAGCGCAGATTGGGATATGAGAAGGCGGTCAATAATTTCTCCATACTTTCAGATATTGAACGCAGTTTGATCGAGGTGGGCAAATGAGGTCGGTTTGTTTTTATTTTGAGGTGCATCAGCCATACAGACTGAAATGGTTCTGGCCAGATAACCCATCAGTTGGCTTTGATAGGTACTTTGATGAAGATGTGAACCGTGAGATCTTCAGGAAGGTAGCTGAAAAATGTTATCTGCCTGCAAATCGCACACTACTGGAGCTCATCGATAACAGTGATAGCAAACCACGTTTCAGTATGTCACTTACCGGCACGCTCCTCAGTCAATGTGAGAACTGGGGTGAGGATGTACTTGAAAGTTTCAGGGACCTTGCTGATTCAAAGTGTGTGGAATTCATCGATGAGACATATTACCACTCTCTGGCTTCGCTCTTTGAATCGGGAGATGAGTTCATAGAGCAGGTAAAGGAACACAATAGGGCCATATCGGACCTGCTTGGACTAAAGCCTGAGATATTCAGGAACACAGAGCTGCTCTACAACAACAATATAGCGGCCATTGCTGCAAAGATGGGATATAAGGCGATACTCATGGAGGGAGTAGACCGCGTACTTGGAGACCGTTCGCCAAATCATGTGTACAAGGCCAAGGGAAGTAATATTGCCGTACTTCTTAGGAACTATAAATTAAGCGATGATATCGGGTACAGGTTCTCATCGCGCTGGTGGGAGGAGCACCCGCTCACTGCAGACAAATGGGCAAGCTGGGTATCCCAGAGCACAGGTGAGACCGCAAATATATTCATGGACTATGAGACCTTCGGTGAGCATCAAGGGGCTGATACGGGCATCTTTGAATTTGTCCGTGCCCTTCCCGGGGAACTGAAGGATAGAGGTGTGGAGTTCCTTACACCAACTGAAACCATAAACAGGTATTCCGTGGTGGGTGACATCGATGTAGGGGACTTTTCCACGGTATCATGGGCCGACCTTGAGAGAGATACCAGCGCCTGGTTGGGCAATGACATGCAAAGACGTAGCTTTGAAGAAGCAAAATTGCTGGAACCTTATGTGAAGGCTACAGGTGATCCGGAGATCATAAGGACGTGGAGACATTTGCTGACATCGGACCATTACTATTACATGAGCACAAAGTGGCTTGGTGATGGGGACGTGCATGCTTATTTCAGTATACATGCATCACCCTATGAAGCTGGTATAAACTTCATGGCAGTAATGATGGATTTTAAGGAGAAGGTATTCAGAAGACTTAAGGAGAAAGGGTACTGGGATACATTATGATACGACAAGCTAATGTGATACTGGGAAACCGGGACCTGCTAATTGGAATGGGGATGAAGGCGGAGCTCTTTGCTTTCTTTTATCCTCAGCGGGACTTTGCCCAGCATGTGCAAAGATCACTGGCTTGTCTCTACAGGGATAACGAACTTATATGGTCCGACGGGCCTTGCTGGCAGGCTGACCAACAATATATCCCTGACACGAACATAGTACATACCCATCTTAAGCGCATGGACGGGTTGAGCATGGAGGTCATCGACTTTGCCCACCCCAGCCTTCCTGTGATGGTGCGCAACTACAGGGTGAGCTCTACCAATGGTTTCTCTGGGAAGTTCTTCTATTATTCCGAATTCCAGCCAGGAGAGATGCAAAACAAGGGTTCGGCCTTTTGTAATGAAGAGCAGGGTATTGTTGTGCATTATAACAGGGACCACTATATTGGACTATGCTCAGAACCGGCTTTCCAAGAGTGGCAGATAGGTCGTGCACTTGATGCTGATCGATGGACGAATGCTATCTACGATATGCAGGATGGTCACCTTCAAAAAAAGAGAGAGGAGATAGGTCGGGTCAACAGTGCCATGGGCTGGGAACTGAACATTGGACCTGGAGGAAGTGCTGAGATCAATATATTCATCGGAGCGGCATCCACAAGGGATATGTTATACCAGATGATGCAGGGCTTGGGCAGAGAGGATGTTGGGACAATGCAAGCAGAGGTGAAAGGACATTGCCGACACTGGCTCGCTGGAAAGAGAGCACTGCACCAGGGAACTTCGGGTTCTGCAACTGAGTTCTCAGACATGTACAAGCGTTCCCTCCTGACCTTGTCATTGCTCCATGAACCAAAGCAAGGCTCTTTTGTGGCTGCCCCGGAGTTCGACCATGGATATGAACTAAGCGGTGGCTATGGATATTGCTGGAACAGGGATACTAGCGAAGTGGTGCTTGCCTTGCTGAACGCTGGCTACCCGGAGTTTTGCAGGGATTTCTTTAAATGGTGCAAGAAAGTACAACTCTCCGATGGTTCCTGGTTCCAGCGTTATTGGCTTGATGGGAGCCCAGCATCTTCATGGGGCAATTTCAGTTCTTCGACCCAGATAGATGAGACTGGAGCCACCCTTTTTGCCATGGATGAATATCACAAGAGCCTGGAACCAGCAAAAAAAGCTGAATTCATAGATGAGATGTGGACATGTATCGCATCAGCAGCTGGCTACCTTATGGAGAGGACCTGTGGTGGTCTGCACGAACCCTGTATATGCCTGTGGGAATCATACACGGGTATCTTCACCTACACCAATGCTGCCGTATATGCAGGATTGAAAGGCGCAGCCAATATGGCGGCTGGAAGGCCCGATGCCATGGAACTTGCAAAGCAGTGGCTTGAAAGAGCAGACCACATCAAAGAAAGCACCATCAGGGAGTTCTGGCTTCCAGAGGGATATTTTGCAAGGGGCAGGATACATGGTTGTCTGGACACTGAGATCGATGCCAGCATTCTGGGTGTTTGTGTACCTTTCAATATGCTCAACACAAAGGACGAAAAAGAGAGAGATATGGTGTTACGGATGATGCACAATATTGAAAAAAGACTTGGTGTCCATGTCAATGGTGGCATTGGTATAAAGAGATACGAAAATGATAATTATATCGATGGTAATCCATGGGTCGTGACCACCCTTTGGCTTGCCGGTGTCCAGCTTGCACTTGCGGGTCCTGCACTTTTGAAGGGGGACCAGGGCTTGTATAAAGAAATGATGGGAAGTGCCCGTGCCTATATCAGATGGGCTCAGAAAGGATGCACCAGTACCGGAATGCTACCGGAACAGGTGAACAAACATACAGGTAGGCCTGCATGGGCCATTCCGCTGGGCTGGAGTTGTGCACTCATGATAAATGATCTGCGCTTGCTCTGCGAACTTGAATGGAGTTTGTCTAATTAGCTCATATTTCCTCCATTTCTGATCAGATGATCAATTAACAATAAACGCGTGCTACATCTATAACGAAAGATGCTGTTGCGTCTTCTAACGAAAGACGCGGCCCCTTTTTACAGTCCAGTCCCCGGCTCTCCGCCACTCGCGCGCGTTTTTCCCCAGGGGCGGGCATTATATAGGAATTAACGTGAAAAATGGAGTATACTTAAAAAAGCGATAAGCATATAATGTGAAATCCTGATTAGACAAACTCGAATGAACTACCATAAGATGCTGGGATATCAGGGTAGTTCTACACTGATATTTTTTATAGGTGAACCTTATGTATCTCATGGAAACCGATCCAAAAGACAGAAAGAACATTGAATGGCTTGTTACCAATGGACTGGGAGGATATGCCTCTTCCACGGTCATAGGTATGAATACAAGGAAATATCATGGCCTTCTGGTGGCTGCCACTGAAGCGCCTGTGGGGCGCAGGGTGCTTCTGTCATCTCTTGATGAAGAGATATCCTTTGAAGGCTCTGAGATGTATCAGCTTGCAACGCATCAGTATCCAGGTACACTCCACCCCGAAGGCTACCGTTTCCTTGAAGACTTCTATGCTGAACCCTTCCCATCCTTCCATTACAGGATAGGCGATATCGTTCTGCGCAAGACCATAATGATGCCAAGGGCTAAGAACACAAGTATTGTCCGCTATGACATATCCAATCCCCAGGCTAGAAAAGCTGTACTCAGGATATTCCCACTTGTGAACGACAGGGATATACATAAACTGACAAGGGCAGGTGAGATACATTTCAGTCAAGAGGCCACTAGATATGGCACCATTATCAAGGGAGAGGAAACATCATTGGAATTGTATTCAGATATGGTCTATAAGCCCCAGGGATACTGGTATTATAATTCATGTTATGAAGTAGAGCTATCCAGGGGATATCCATACATGGAAGATATTTTCAATCCCGGCCATTTCGAGGCAGTTATAGGAAAGGGAGAATCTTCGTTCTTTATTGTTGCATCTCTTGTGACCGGGGACAAAGCACGTCCTTCCATAGCTGATATCAGGCGCCTCTATGATGATGAACTCCGTCAGAGTATACCAGTTGACACAGAAAATGATGACACTGGCTTTATCCACAGATTGAAAAAGGCCGCTGGACAATTCTTAGTGCACAGAAGGTCCACCAATGCATCTTCGGTCATAGCTGGCTACCATTGGTTTGCCGACTGGGGTAGAGATGCCATGATAGCACTTCCCGGACTGACACTTGTAACAGGGAACTACAATGGTGCAAAGGAGATACTCACCACTTTTGCAAGTTACACAAGGGACGGACTGATACCTAATCTCTTCCCTGACGATCCGAACATGGAGCCTGCCTACAATACGGTGGATGCGTCGTTGTGGTTCGTTCATGCTGTGGGAAAATATCTGGAATATACTGGTGATCTGGACTTTGTTGCAAGCATATGGGACACACTTGTGAGCATCGTTGAGAATTATCAAAATGGTACAAAGAACAATATCAAAATGGACAGTGATGGCCTGATATCCCAGGGTGCTCAGCTTACCTGGATGGATGCAAAATGCGGGGATAAGGAAATGACGCCCCGTTCTGGGAAGACCTGTGAGATCAATGCTCTTTGGTACAATGCCCTTATGTATATCTCCGAGATCGGGGAAGGTCTTGGAAAAGATGTAAGTCCTTACCTTGAAATTGCAAGGATGGCAAAGGAAAGCTTTAACAAGGAATTCCTGAATGAAGAAATGGGCTGTCTATATGACTGTATCCCTGGAAACGGGTCTATAAAAGATGCATCCATCCGACCTAATCAGCTGTTTGCTGTGTCCCTGACCTTTACCATGCTAGCTCCAGACCTTGAGAAGAGCATTGTGGAGATCGTAAGGAGGGAATTGCTAACTCCATATGGGCTAAGGACCCTTGCACCGTCTGATGCTGCTTACATTGGGAAGTATGAAGGGAATACCGAAAGGAGAGATATGGCATACCACAATGGCACTGTATGGCCTTGGTTACTGGGACCCTATATAACTGCATTTATAAAGGTACATGGTTCCACAGATAGAAGTAAGATGGAAATGGCAGCTCTGCTTGAGCAGGGCATTAGAGGACACCTTGATGAAGCAGGCATTGGTAGCATATCCGAGGTCTTTGATGGGGATGCACCTCACAGACCCGGTGGTTGTATAGCCCAGGCATGGAGTGTGGCTGAGATACTTCGGGCCTGTGTAGAAGATATTGGTATGGACCAAGCTTAGGTATATATATAAGTAACATCAAGTATTTATCATGGATGAGGTATGCTTATACGTAGGAGAGGCAGCCGGGCATGTATATAGGTTGCTTGAGAAAGGTGGGTCAAATATGACCAATATTAAGAAAGTACTAAAGGAGAGTGGATTTGATTCCCAGATGGCTTTAATGGCTATCGGTTGGCTTGCAAGGGAAAACAAGATCTGCATACAAAAGAATGGTAATGTCTGGTCCGTGGAACTGTTGTAAGTAAGACTTAATGATGGCAGGTCTGTTATCCTGTCATCATCCATTTTAATTTTTATCCTTTCCTTTTGATGGTAGGACCTTTTGTTTTTCAGTTCATCTTTAAATATCCATATCTCTTTTGCGTGCAAGCTCCCGGGATTGGTCGATATAGCTACACGAGCGTCCGCTGATGGCTATTACATTGGCACTTACCTTTCCTTTATCGATCACCAGTTCAACAGCGCATGGGTCGGACATCCTCGGACTTGTGGGAGAACCAGGGCATATCAGAAGCACATCTCTTTTCTCAATAAGTGGTCTATGAAGGTGACCAAAAACAAGCACATCCACTTCCATTTCCAATGCTAGATATCCCAGTGCTGTGGTATCTGTAATAGAGAGTGCTCCCTCGTGTATCACACCTATCCTGACCCCTTCCACCTCAAAGACAAGTCTTTCTGGAAGCAGTTCCTGAAGTTCCCTCTCATCCATATTCCCATGGACAGCCTTTAATTTGCCTGATGAGTCCAGTGCCTTGTAAAAGGCCATGGAACAAAAGTCCCCGGCGTGGACCACCATATCATAGCTATCCATAATATCCATTAGGAAGGGTGGGATAGTGTCAACATCGAGATGTGTATCAGATATCAATAATAGTTTCATTGTATGCTCAGGTCTACAAGCTCGTATTCAAGGTTTTCGGTCTCCAACCTGCTAAGGATGGAAGGGACCTCTTCGTCTATAGCAAGCAAGAGGGATGAAAGTCCATGGTAGGCAGCCTCGATGACCGATTCCTTTGCACCAAACATAACATCAGGCTCACGCTCTATCTTTCTAAGTGCAACAAGGGACTCCACACCAACTATCGCAATATAGGACTTGGAATTTGCAAGGGATCTGAGCCTTTCAATATCAACATTCTTTGACCCACCTCTTTCAACCCTTGGTACCTTGCACACCGTGATGGATGCATTCTCCAGATCGATAAGACCTTGAAGATCGGTGACACCCACATCCTCACCTTGTTTGGCATCGGATATGGTGGTCCCTGAAGCATTTGTTATACTCCCGGTGCTTACGTAGAGGAGACCTTTGCTCATCCTTAGATATACCCGAGTCCCTTTCTTAATATCCTCTTCAGCAATTGCTGTCCATGTGGATACATGACTTATCACGTCGCTCATGACGTAACGTGCATAACGCTTCATATCGTTTGCATTTTCAAGCACCCATTCGACACCTTGCTTGGTGATACGATAGCGTACCCTTCCTTCGGAATATATATGACCTTCAGCAACAAGCTCTTTGATATATTCAGAAACTGCTTGTGGGGTGACACCTATCTTATCAGCTATCTCCTTTTGTCTTACATTCGGCTGATTTGCAGCTACTTCTATAAGGATCTGGAATTTAGTGATACCACTTTTACTGTTAAGAAGATCTATCATTCCTTCTCCTCATCTGCGATCTTTAATCGCTGTCCCATGACTGTCAGGTTCTCAGAACGTCTGGCAACTGCACGTATGTATAAAGGACTCTTATTAAGCGCCCTTGTAAGGCTGCTCATGGAGCTGTTCCCCTGCTCCACAAGTTTCTCCAGTTCTTCAATGGAGTCCTTTACCTCCTCGTATGGCAAAAATGTAAGCATTATAATGTCGCTCATGTCCTCGAGGGTACACTGGAAGTTCGTCTGCACCTTTGAGTATGATGTCCTGTACTCCTTCTCAGGGGTCTTCCCAGGTTCCGGCATGTGCCATTGGCTTTCTATAAGGCCACTCCTCCTGAGCACATTGATACTTTGTGTGACATCGGTCCCGAGCATCTCATCAAGCTCATCCTTTGTCATCCATAAATTAATAAGGGCATCAAATACCTTCTTATGTCTCTTTGATCCAAAAACCTGAAGCAGAGGTACAATTTCAGAAGGATCATTTATAATTCTGGTTCGTTTACTCATTTGGTTACCTCATAAATGATCTGTGCAACCCGCAGGCCCAGTAGTCCAAAGGTACGCACAGCTCTCGATAATTGCTTATAATCGCTTATAGTTACTTACAGATGAATATCTATATATCCTATATTGGTTTTTATGGATAAGTGTGTTTTGTCTTATGACATCATCTATACACAAGTTCCACACCCTCGTCCTTCCATTTGAAGGATGGGATCTTACGCTTATAACCCTTGAGCTTTTCATCAAGTGAATGGGCCACAATAGGGAGTGCAATGGTAGCATCCACGAAAACCTGGACCATCTTTGCATCCTTTGATATCTTACCCCAGGATACGGCTTCGTTGAATGTACATCCTGATAGTCCACCCCAGTGTGGTGCATCGGTCGTGTACTGTATAGCATACTCGTGACCAGCTGCATCATGTCCCATTATAGAGGCTACGACCTCTGTCTGCTGGATGAAGTTCTTTGGGACTCCTCCTCCAACATAGACAACACCGGTCTTTTCAGATACTTCCACCATCTGTGTGATCTCATCCACATCCTTGATCTGGTCAATATTGATATTGATCCCATTCCTTCTTGCAATTGTAAGCCCTATACCTATGGAACTATCACACAGGGCAGGTATGAAGATAGGTACATTATGTTTATAGGCACTTACGATTATCGAATTGGTATTGCCCTTTTCTGATATCTCCTTACCCAGGAGGTGTATGAACTCTCTGGAAGAGTAGGTCTTACCATCGTGCTTACTTGCAAACCCAGCAACGAAGTGGTCTGTATCCCTGAACTCTCCTTCGTAGGCGAAGACATCATAGATCCTGTCGATACCATGGTCGAGCAGTTCACTGTCATTGGCATTATGTGAGCCTACATAGTGCTTGAGCCCGAGGGCTTCGTGACAATCGTGGAAAATATTAGCTCCGGTGCTTACCAGACAGTCTATGAGATGGTTCTCTATGAGGTAGACTATTATCTTACGCATGCCAGCAGGCACCATGGCTCCGCTCAGTCCCATGAAGATAGTGACACCTTCATCTTTTGCCATGTTCTCCCAGGCCTTTACCGACTCGCCCAATTTCCTCCCCTGGAAACCAGTGTATTGCATGGCATCTGTCAGTTCACTGAATGTTCTTTCGACTACCTTTACAGGCTTTGTAGGTGTTTTTGTCAATATATGCGTACTCATTTCTCTCCTCCAATGTGTGTATCGATCATATCTTTTTCTTATGAATTTATATTATCAGACATATGTTAGTTATAAGCATAATATGAAGTGTCATAATGACAAATTAGAAGCTACCGCTATCTATGATAGTAGCTACCCCCTTATAGGTACGCTTCCCATATAAGTGATTGGTCTTATGGATGCTTTCTTGAGGAGAATGTCTAATTAGCTCATATTTCCTCCACTTCTGATCAGATGTTCAGTTAACAATACGTGTGCTAGATCTATAACGAAAGACACTGTTGCATCTTCTACCGAAAACCTCTCCGAAGTTTTCTAACAAAAGACGCGGCACCTTTTTGCAGTCCAACCCCGGCTCCTCGCCACTCGCGCGCGTTTTTCCTGATGGGCCGGACAGTATATAGGGATTTACGTGAAAAATGAAGTATGCTTAAAAAAAAGTGATAAGAATATAAAGCGAAATTCTGATCAGACAAGCTCTTGAGGATTATTTTTTAAAATTATGATCGATAAATGAGGCAGAACACTAGGTCATATGTCATAGCGTCCTTGAAATGGAACATTTAAAAAACCTGATCATATGACAGTTGTTCCTTGCCTTTTTGCCAGAACTCTTCGAATTTAGCATGAAGTTCATTTGACAATGTTTGGTCATATATCTTGACCATGCCAAAAATCCTATCTACGGAAAGAGGATCATTGACTTCCAATATAACCAGATCTCTGTCTATCAATACAAATCTATGGGGAGTGTCCAGAGTCTTTATTTCCAGATATTGAGATAGGTCTTGCATTAAACTTCTATCATCGGCTGAATCGTGCAATTCCTTAAGAGCTTCAGATAAGGCCGGATTTGGATCGATCATTCTGACCTTTATTCCTTTTTTCATTAATGGAATAAAAGTATCATGGAACATTAAAGTAAACATATCCTTAAATTGCTTGGACTCCATTGATCTTATGTTTCTTGGAACGACAACACAAATCTCTTTTTTAGCCTTATGATACACATTTTTGATCTGTTTCATGACCTCTTTATTCCCCATCGCTGCCGACCAGAACTGTTGCTTCCCTTCTTCCTGAATACTATAGCACAATAAGGCTTTTTTAATGTCATCTATTGTTTTCTTCAAGGTCTCCAGTTCTCTGTGTACTTCATTTTCCTTTCGGATGAAAAAGTCCTCAAATGCAATGTTTGCTTCTACTGCACGATATCTTTTTGGCCTGGAATGCTGGACTTCAATAAATCCCATATTTTCCAAGTCTTCCAGGACGGAGTAAATCTTTCCCATTGGTATCTTTGACTTTTTAGAAAGTACGTTTGCATCTGTAAATCCTTCCCTTAATATGGTCAAATAGGCTACTGCCTCGTATTTGTTAAATCCAATGTTCCTTAGCAATTGTTCATTTTCCATGCTTGAACCACTTAATGGTTTACTCGAGAGTAAAAATCCCATATATTAACAACTACTTAGTTGTTTATAATAATTATGCAATGTTTACTCATATCACATGATGCGCTTACAAATGCCATATAACAACAAGGTGTCATTAATGAAAGAAAATACACATGCAAGAAATATACTTTTTATAATTATATTATTAATCATCAATACCCCCATTGTCTGTTCCGCAGGGATAAATGGTATTGGAATAGATGCAATGGAAGTCACACCACAGCCAGCAGAACCAGGAGGTGATATTGTTCTTAAGGTAAGGATCGCAAATGAAGGCTTGGAGCAAATTGAAGATATTTCCGTTAAAATTGATGCGAAACATCCATTTTATGTGAAGAGCGAAAGTATGAATTTCAAGAACAAGAGAACATTGAGTGTTGGTTCATACATTGATAACATCTATTATTTGACAGTTGATCCAAATGCCATTTCTGGTATCTATCCCGTAGAATTTGATATTCATGTCAATGATGTGATACTTAATCCATCTGATAATAACATTTATGTGCAAGTCGTTGGTAAACCAGACCTCACAATAAATGCCGAAGCGATTGATAATGTTGCCCCCGGAGATGTATTTCCGTTAAAGGTATCTGTGAAGAATATCGGCACAGGCATGGCGAAGAATGTAAAAGTCATTTCTGGATCTGAAAGTATATTGACACTTGGGTCTAATATTGAACTGATCGATCAGATCATGCCGGCTGAGACCTCACAAATAGAAAGTAGGTTTATTGCAAAAAATGATCTGTACCCCGATGCACATCAATTCCCAATAACGCTCAAATATATTGATGAAATTGGCAAAAATTATTCATTGACATACAATGTCGGAATTAATATACTGAACCGGGCAGACATTGGTATCCAGAGTATAAAGGTAAGCCCCACACAGATAACTTCCCTTGATGAAGTTCATATTGCTGGGATCGTTGAGAATACAGGGAACGGTGATGCAAATAAGGTAATAGTTGAACTGGAAACCGAAGATAGGAGTTACAAGTCTTTCATTGGACAACTCAGAAGTGATGATGATTCTCCTTTTTATTTTTATATTGATCCAGGTTCTATAGGAAAAAAGGATCTTGATCTAACTGTATACTACACCGATGATTTTGGTTCATATGAGATCCAGCAGTCAATACCCATGGAAGTAGACAGACCAAAGACCAATATTATCTTGGTCATTGTCCTGTTAATTGCAATATTCATACCAGTAGCTTATATGACCTACAAGAAAAGGCGGGGTTAAAATGGAGAGCAATGATCTAAAAGTAATGTTTTTTCTGGCATACAAGAATCTCACTAAAAGCAAGATCACTTTTATGGTCATTGTTGCTGTAATGGCGATGAGTTTTCTTTCCATTACTTTTTTTGCTTCTATCATTGATGGGTTGGGATATGAATTTGAAGAAGGAATGATCAAGGGACAAACGGGGCACCTCATGATAGAGCCTCAGGAAGATGACCTTTTTATTTCAAACTCAGAGGATCTAGTAAAAGATGTTAGGAGGATCCCTGGAGTCGTGGGGGCTGCAAGAAGACTTGATGCAAGCGCAGTAGCACGGTATGAAACAATAGAGGTAGGAACTCCCGTTCTTTTTATAGAACCTGAAAATGAGAAAGACGTGTCAAAATACTGGAATAGTGTTATTGAGGGAAACTATATTTCAAATAGAGATACAGACGAATTGCTGCTAGGAGCAAATCTCGTGAAATCCTATGCTGAAGAAGGAGACACTCAAAAAAGACTTGATGTGAGTGTTGGAGATAAGGTCACACTAAGCTTTAGCAATGGATTCGTAAAAGAGTACAGAATAAAGGGCATATATAAAACAGGATCACGATTTGTGGATGACAAAATAATTATCAATTTTAACCAGTACCAGTTGATATTTGGTTCTACAGAAGATATTGCATCTAATATAATAATAGCACTTCCCCAAAGAGGCATGGAAGAAGCATATACAGAACAGATCATCGATCTTGGGGTTAGCGAACAGATAAATAAATGGCAGACTAAAATGGGAGCTGTAAATCAGTTTGTAGGAAGTCTTCAGATAACAAACCAGATAACAGGCACCATTGGACTTCTAACTGCCTTTGCAACGATCTATATAATAATATTCATCAATGTCACGAATAAAAGAAAGCAGATAGGGATACTCAAGGCAATAGGCATTAAAAAGCAAATAATCATGGGGTCGTATGTGTTACAGTCATTGACCTATGGGATCACAGGAGTGATAGTAGGAAATATAGTAATGAAACTTTTACTTTTACTTCTGTCGATACATCCACTTAACATGCCAATTGGGCCTGTGATCCCCATTTTGACAAGTGAGAGACTAATGACAACATCCGCTACACTGATACTTGCATCGATAGTAGCTGGATTTTTCCCATCCAGAAAAGCAGCTGATGAGAACATACTGGATGCAATATTTGGAGGGTGAACATGAAGAAAACATTAATAACTACTAAATATCTTGAAAGAGTTTATACCATAGGTGCTGTTAAGACCTATGCTCTCAGAGATATTAGTATTGATATAAAGGAAGGTGAGTTTGTTGCCATCATGGGAAAAAGCGGGAGTGGTAAAAGTACCCTATTGCATCAGCTGGGACTTTTGGACAAACCTACAAAGGGAAGTATAAGCATAGATGGAAATGATGTCATCAACATTTCTGAAAAAGAGAGGACCAGATTCAGGCTCCATGAATTAGGTTATGTTTTTCAGTCATATAATCTGATACCAGAACTTACAGCTATTGAAAATGTATATATTACACCAATGGCCAGAGATCTGAAAAAGGAAGAGCATGAAAAAATGGCAGAGGAGATGCTTACTGCAGTTGGACTAAAAGACCGGATGCATCATTATCCGTCTGAACTTTCTGGTGGCCAGCAACAAAGGGTATCCATTGCAAGAGCATTGGTGAATAAACCAAAGATCCTTTTTGCAGATGAGCCAACGGCTAATCTTGATTCCGCATCATCTGAGGATGTCATGGATCTGTTCAGGAAATTCAATGAAGAGATAGGACAAACCATAGTTATGGTCACGCATGAAAAAGATGAAGGTGAGAAAGCAGATCGGATCATCTGGCTCAAAGATGGATCATTAAATATGGAAAAATAAGCTCTGTAGAGATCATCGTTTTTATAACTATCATCCTACAGATCTGTCAAGGAGATCTTTGTTATGATACAGTTTATGACATCTTCTATGTGTTTTTGGTATTACGAGAATACCCAGTGGATCTACCCTTTTAAATTAATCGGGCGAAATAAAAGAAAAAGTAGAGTTTGTATAGAGCCAAAATACGACTATTTCTTGAAGTATCAGTGGAACATATTCTACACGTATATTGCGTTCAAAATATATGCTATACACAATAATAAAAATAATCATA
>CAZBJM010000027.1:0-21631 GCA_964492225.1 uncultured Methanosarcinales archaeon | reverse complement strand
CTTGATGATGATGCGTTTTGCATCTCATTTGATCAATTCAATAATGCAATACGAAAGGCCATAGCTGCAAAACCAAGGTCTGGGGTCGAACGGGCCCTGAGTGTCCTTCTATTGCTCTCCATCCTTATATCGGTGAGCACCTTGGTCCATGTGATGACCACACCAAAGCAAGGCGAGCAATTCACAGAGTTCTATATCCTTGGCCCTTCAGGAAAGGCAACCGGCTACAACACATCCCTTAAGCTGGGTGAAAGCGTTGATGTGACTGTAGGCGTAGTTAACCACGAATATGCTCCTGTAACCTATTCACTGGAATTGAAACTGGACAATGACAAAATAGACATGCCTGAGAACTTCACCCGCATATCCCTCGACCATGGCGACTCATGGTATGGTAACTTGTCATACTACCCAACAGAGCTGGGAGAGGATATGAAATTAGAGTATCTGCTCTATAAAGAGGGAGACACCACCCCATATAGGGATCTGCATCTATGGATAGATGTAAGATGATATGGGCTACACAAAATTTAGCATTTGTAGCACTTCTGAACTGAGTGCACAGAGCATCGTTCAAAACGTGCACACGATGCTCATGCCCCTTTTTTCATAAGTACATATACAGGCATCATTGACTTTTTTAAAGATAGGCGCCATTGGTAAAAAGACCACATGCGACATCTATAGCTACGAATGTAACTGAAGTTTAGACAATTGTTTAATATGTTGAGATGCTTCTAGACAATGTATGCTATAGACCGTGGAGGAGGATAAAATTGTCACAGGGAAATAACAATCCATATTATATCGTCATTGCACTAAGCATTGTCATAGTGCTGATGAGCGCAACAGCTTTTGTAAAAACACAAAACGCACCAGTGTCCGATGAAATGAACACCATCCAAATGACAGGTAGCTCTGAGAAAATGCTTACACCGGATACTGCAACATTGAATATAGGTACGGTGGTTAAGGCAGCCAGCTCAGAAAAAGCAGCAGCACAGAACGCTGTCATAATGGAAACCGTGATGAAGGAGCTCAAAGCACTCGGATTGGAGGAAAAGGAGCTGCAGACATCATATGTATCCGTATATCCTGACTATAACTACGAAGGAGGAAAGAGCAGCATTGTTGGTTACTCGGCATCAAATTCCGTGCAAGTGACCACTAAAAAGATGAAAATACTCAGCGATATAATAGACAGATCAGCTGCCGTAGGTGCAAATCAGATAGGAGGCATTTCCTTTATGGTGTCCAGTGCTAAACAAAAGGAAGCACGTGAGGAGCTTATAAAGGACGCTGTTTCCGATGCAAAGACAAAAGCAGACATACTCGCCAATAGCCTGGGCGTTAAGATAAAAGGAGTGAAGACATCGTCAATAATGGAGAGCAGTAGAAATGATATATATTACAAGGGACCCATGTATGAGATGGCAACAGATTCTGTAAAGGGGTCTAGCACACCAATAGAACCCGGTGAATCAAAGGTTGTTATGTCCGTACAGGTCACATATATCATTGCATGAACAAACAGGCGACAAATATCAGAGGGATTAACAGAGATGGCAGCCCGTCATCTCTGTGTTTTTGATACTACGACCTTATCATGTCTTTTCGAGCTTGTCTAATAGCATATTCCATCAATTTTTGATCAGACGATCTTTCTAAATTTCAAAACCGCGTACACTTATAGTCAAACACGGACCCTTCACCACATGCGCGCGCGTTTTTATTGGGCACCTCAATATTAGACATTCTCTTTTCTATAGAGCCATCCTTTCGAAGTATTGAATTAGTTTGAGCTCAAATACGAGCAACTAATGGACTTAAAAGCTCAATGTTATACAATAGGATATGGCAACAGGTCCTTTGATGAACTAGCACACATGCTTGAGGATAATAGCATCAGCCATCTTGTGGATATTAGAAGATATCCTCAATCGGTCTTTGAACATTTCAACATGGAAGCACTGGAAAGGATGCTTCCCATGCATGATATAATCTATAAGCACTGCGAAGGTGTGGGAGGCATGCGGGAATCCTCATACAGTGAATACATGGGTACAGAAGAATTCAGGAACAGCTTTGAAAGCCTGCTGCGATATATACGCAAGGTCCATGGAAATGGAGGAAAGCTTGTGTTGATGTGTGCAGAGAAAAGTCCAAAGGGCTGTCATAGACATTATCTGTCCATGAAGCTTGAAGAAAATGATGTAGAGGTAACCCACCTTGTGGAACCTGGCCAGGTGAGCCTCCTCTCTTTTTGATACTATGTCCCTATTCCATACGTCTACATTGCACGCAGGCGCTTGATGCGCTCTTCGGTCGCAGGATGGGTCCTGAACAGGTTCATAATGAAATTTGGCTTCAGAGGGTTCACTATGAACATGTGTGCGGTGCTCTCAGAAGCGTGCACATCACCCCTGCGCATTGTGAAATTGTCTGAACCATACTCAAGCTTCTCCAATGCATTTGCAAGTGCCCATGGCTTTTGGGATATGCGTGCACCCTCGGCATCGGCTGCAAACTCCCTGGACCTTGAGATGGACAACTGGATTATTGTGGCAGCCAGAGGCGCTACAATGGCAAGTGCAATGAAACCTATGATGCTATCTGCACCATCATCATCCCTTCCGCCAAGACCACCGAATATGGCTGCCCACTTGACCCAGTTGGCCACCATGGTAATGACACCGGCGATGGTTGCAGCCACCGCACTGATAAGCGTATCACGGTTCTTTACATGGGCAAGCTCATGGGCAAGTACTCCTTCAAGCTCTTCTGCATTAAGCAATCCAAGTATACCTGTAGTTACAGCTACGGCTGCATGCTTTGGGTCCCTGCCTGTTGCAAATGCGTTTGGCATGGATGTACGGACCATATAGACCTTGGGCATAGGAAGATCTGCACGCATCGCCAGTTTCTGAACGATACCATAAAGTTCTGGCTGCTCAGCTGCCGTCACTTCTTGAGCCTGGTACATTTTCAGGACGATCTTATCACTGTACCAGTAGGTACCGAAGTTCATAATGACAGCAAAAATAAAGGCGATTAGCATTCCTGAAGTTCCGCCGATCATCTGACCAACAATAACAAGAAGACCTGTCAACGAAGCAAGCAGTATTGTCGTTTTAAGCATATTCCCCATTTTTTACCTCTAGTGAGAGAATCATATAGTCTAATATTCCTATTATATAGGCAGACATAGGATTGTTTGTAATTCTATAAAAAGTTATCGATTGATAATATAAATCCTTATACATCCTCCACCAATAAGCCTTGCTCCTCCTCCATTTCATCAACAAGCCTTTCAAACTCTGCCATGTCAGCTTCAAGCTGCATGAGTTCAACATCAGAAATAACTGTAACATTGGAGATAAAAGCTTCATCCTCAGGTGAAATTGATGAGCTGGTCACTGATGCTGGCTCCATTGTATCGTCCTGTGAACGCTCATCCAAACACCCAGAAACAAGCAACACAGATGCAAGTACAACAAAGACAAGACATGCCTTAAGATCCATCACTACACCCCTCACACTGTAGCATTTGCCCCTGCATCGACCCCGATCATCCCCGGTCCATCACAGCATGTGACCCACTTCTTAGCTACACCATTCAAATGATAGCTCCCCACACCAGAGAAGACCGCTGTACCTCTGGAATCCGATGAAAGGGATATATCAGCACCTTGTACCATTACCGCAACAAGAGTACCATTTATATTAACTGTACCTGAGAGGTTATGGAATTCCTGTGCCCTGTGATAACTTTCACCTTTGCCTTCATCAAAGTTGGACAAGCTGAAAGTTGCACCACTGGTATCCACCTTTACATCCCCTGCCATATCCCTGATCACCAGCTTTGCATCAGTTGCATTGATACTAAGTGACAGGTCGCCAGAAAGCACTGCAGTCCCATTCCCTGTAGCTCTAAGGGTATCGTTACCGTTTAGAATGACATATCCTTCGCGATGCTGCTTTATCTGTGTGAGCATATCCTTGAGCACTGCGTTGGCCTCTCTGATATTCCTGGCTGCAAGGTCCATGTTCCTCAGCCGCTCATTTGCATCAGTGATATTGGTATTGTTGCGCTGGTATGTAGCAGCTTCAGATATCAATGCCCTGTAGTGTTCAAGCATCAGCTTTAGCTCTGTTACACTCTCCCCTTTTGCTTCCAAACGTCTTAGCTCACCCTCCATGCGTGTGGCGGCATCAGAGGATGTCTTCAGGACTGAACTTAGTTTATTATCGGCTGCTTTGGTGGCCACTGAACGCCCCTGTTTGCTGGCATCCTTCCAGATATCCCGCATATCCCTGGCACATACAGAGAGTTCCTTACTGTTGCCTGCTGCAGCTATATCCTTTTTGATCAGTTCCAGCTTTACGACATCATTCCCCTCAAGGAAGCTTGCCATATAATCTATGGTGCTGTTAAGGTACAACTTTGTAGCTTCTGTATACTCACCCTGGTCCCTATCTTTGAAGTTCTTGCTGACATCCTTCATATTCACCAGATTGCCCCTGGCAAGCATATACGCCGCCCTGGCATTACTGGCATCCTGACCCCGACCCATAGCAGATGTCATATTCTTGCTCATGTTCATAGACAGACCTTCAGAGGCTCTACCCTGCGACTCACCAAAAGCACTCGATCCCCTGTCCTTTTCACCTTTCCCGCCCTTGAACCCGTTATCAGATGCAGCAAAGGCACCTGCTGAAAAAACACTACCGAGCATCAATAACATTACAAACCATGAGAATAACCTAAGCCCCGACCTCATAGACAAACTCCTCCTTAACTTATGCACTATAGAAGCTCCATCTGCTTTGGATAGAAGCATCCTATTTCCTGTTCAATCTATTTCACAATTCTTGTCTTCTTTTTTAAATATATTCCTCGTTGTACAGTATATCCATCTCTTATGCAGTGCAATGTGCACCACCATAAGAACTGTCATCAAAATCGATGAGACATTATGCATCTGTGCCCATGTGGCCTTTGTAATACCAATGAACTCCTGATATCTTCCCTGTGGTACACCGGATGGTAATGCAAGTAGCATGACAAAACCAGTTATCGCGACTGCAAGAAATAAAACTGTAAGGATCACATCGACTACATAGTTCAAATTTGTTCGATTCATTGATCTCCCTCTATCCTGATGCAATATAAAAAGGAATATATAGAGAATCATCGACTAGACCGATGATCCCATATATTAGATCTACTTAGACCTTCCCATTCTGCTTCATAGACATAACATTGCACAGATCATTAGAATTCTGCATGTTCCTAGAGCCTTTCATTTCTCCTGACCTGTTCTTTGAAGATACTTTATCGTTGCAAGTCCCATCACATGTTGCATCACAAGTCATGTTCTGTGTCTTGCTCTTGAGCATATCCCGTGTCATATCCCTGGTCATGTTGTGTGTTCCATCTATACATCCTGCCTGTGTGTTCAAGCAATCTGTACAGTCCTTGAGCATCTTGCGATCCCTTATACCATTTCCTGCCTTCATCATCTTATCAGATGTATCAGATGCAGCCATAGCCACACTGGAAAGACCGCCTGCCAACAACAATACCATTGCAAAGTATGCAAAGAATTTTACTTGTTTTTTCATGTTCTACCTCTTTAAGACTTATGTGAAGACAAGACCTTCATGATCCTTTGTTATCGGGCCTTGCTTACAACCCTCACATTCACCGGAGAACATTTAAACATGCTTTACTTTATAGAATACTTTACAGAATATCTAGAAACTTAAATGGACTAATAGGCCTCCATTCGCTTGATAAACCTTTATCATGCTTTAGATCAGGAAGTATGTGGATACAATGGATTAAAATATATATAGCCTATCTAAAACGCCTGTTTATATACTCTATCAATTTATGCCCTGTGATCTCAATGGTAGATGCCGATGAACGGATGTAGAACTCCTCTTTACCATCCTCTTTTAGGAATACGGGCTTGTCACTTGGCACACAATCCACCCTTAGCACAAACTTTCCACCGACATCCATGAGCTCTGTTCCTATATATGGAAGGAACTCGTTGCCAATGCTGCGACCAAAGATGTTTGAAAAATGCTGATTGAACTTATCGTTGCTCTGGAAGCCATCGGCTCCTATACCAGTGATGGTGCCTTCATCTGAAACACCTATAAGCAAGCATCCTCCGTCGGTATTCATGTATGCAGCTATTGTTTTGGAAACCGCGTGCTCTATCCGCCTGTCTGGTTTTAAGGTGTGAAGATTGACCCGGAGGGTGGATTTGAATTCTAATTTAGCTCCCTCTCCTGCATCTATCAGCCGTTGCAACTCATTTGTACTATCCATTCCACCTGAATGCCGTTTGAATAATCGCGGGTTCTGTTTGAACAGCTTGAAAGCTAAACGGTCTAATTTCGTCCCTTTATAGTACCGCACATATACAAACCCTAACAAGGCTACAAGAAATGTGATCCCAAGGTCCAGGAACATATTAGATACAAGATAAGGAGCTGTAGCTATCATTTCCTGACGTTGCAACTTAAATCCCAGGACAAAGACCAATACAAAGAAACTGATCTTTGTGACAGTGACAATGGTGAAAGAAAAACAGAATGAAAATAAAGAAACAAGTAAAGGAGTCAGGCCTCCAAGCTCCCTTCTCTCCCAGAATAAGAAGTATACAAGCGAAAAACAAATAGCTCCGATGACCAAGGTGGACTGGCTATTTAAAAAGAAGTCCCACCACCAGTAGTTTTCGAACATGTGGCCCATTATCTCGGGGAACACTGACAGATAAATGAATATCAGTATCAATATCTCAAAGAGAGAAGGGGAACTCAACTTCCACTCCCTTACAATGATACGGGGTAAAAATGTTGCAAATAGTACGAACAGAGAAAGCACGATATTGAACCAGTCAGCCCTGTATGCAGCACTCACTCCTGCAAAAAGTAGCAATGCTCTGAACAACACAAGAAAATAAAGCCTGAACTTATGTGCATCCTCCATGATACTAATATCATGGGATGGTATTTTAAATCTTTATCGACCGGGACTGTAAAATGTGCAAAAAAATATGGAATGTCACGGCAAACCTGGTGGATGAACAAGTACTGAATGATGTAAAATGCCGCTGAGAGCTTGTCTAATTTGCTTATTTTATCTGAATTCTGTTCAACGACCCATTAACAATGAACATAGGCTACATCTATATCAAAAAAAATGAGTCACTTTTTTGGTCAAACGTGGGCTTGCCGCCACGCGCGCGCTTTCCCGTGTGTCGGACCTATTATCAGAATGAACGCAGAAAATAAAGTATGCCTAAAATAGTGACAAGACCATGATGTGAAATTCTGATAAGACAACCTCGCTGAGGCTTTGACAAATTTACACAAATTATATATACATCCACGGCTGTATTGCAACTGCTTTGAGAATAACTGTTTTGTTAAACGTAGGGCATTAGAAGGTATTTGGTTAATAGTACGTCTTTTCCGTTATGTTTTCAATTGTAGTTAGGTCTTTTTAAGCTAATAACCAAATGGATGTGAAATATATATGTTCAACAGAACTGAAGAGAATACAGCACCGGTAACAGCCGGCGAGAAATATGACGTAACGATTGAGGACATTGCAAGAGAGGGAGATGGAATTGCAAGAGTTAGCGGTTTTGTCATCTTTGTCCCCGGAACCAAGGTTGGCGATGAAGTTACCATATCTATTACAAAAGTGATGCGCAAGTTCGCTTTTGGACAGGTTGTTGAATAAGACCAAAACCTTTTAACACATGAAGGATACGTCCTTCAAACCCTTTTTTTGGACAAGGTCCCTTGCTTGATCTTGAGTGATACATATATTATAGCCATACAACACTGCCCTTGATGACTAGCTCCATGATGTTAAAATTGAAAGCATCCGTGGATAAAAAGAAAGAAGGGAAGGAACTCACTTGAGATAACCTTTGTTCTCAAGCCAGTTGACCTGTGGACGGGTGTATTTCCATACCACATCCGCTTTGTCGTCCTGGATGGACCAAGGGGTCACAATGACAATATCCCCTTCGTGTACCCACATTCTTTTTCTCTTTGAGCCAGGTATCCTGCCCATGCGGACAATGCCATCCATGCATTGCAGTCTTACCCTGCTTGCACCTAGCATACTGGCAACTGTGGCCAATACTTCATTACGGTCCTTACGCGGGGTCCTTACACGGACCACTTCAGTGTCACCCTGAGGTGCACCCCTGTTCCTATTAAAATTTGTCAGATCGATTCCTCACAACGTATTCAAATAATGTCGCTTAACGCGGGTTCTAAATGCAGCTGCATGAAAAAAGGACGTCCTTTAAAATGATATACACAAAATGTGCAAACATCCCTGATGTTCCAATTCCTATGGGGCCCATAGAGGGCATCTGCTGTAAGCTATACGACTACATTGAAACTAGTAGCTCTAAAACCTATGTAAGTATAGGTTGTTCACTATATATAAAGTAATGCAGAAATACTGAAATTATGAAGAGGTTGTCTAATTAGCTCATATTTCCTCCATTTCTGATCAGATGATCAGTTAACAATAAACGCGTGCTACATCTATAACAAAAGACGCGGTACCTCTTTACAGTCCAATCCCCGACTAGCCGCCAATCGCGCGCGTTTTTCCCGAGTGGCGGATAGTATATAGAAATTGACGTGAAAAATGGAATTGGATAACAGGTATATCGACCTCGTTCCGAAATTGAACCGCCGATACCCCTAAAGCCTTTTAGCCCAGACCAATGTCTAAAATATAAGGAAGGAACGCCCACCACCCAGAGGACAGGGGGCGCTGTGCCTTAAATTACCTATTGTCATCCCCAAGCATCATCTTTACGAGGGCTGCTGCCACATCGGCCGAAGTGTAGTCCTCCCCCATCATCCGCTCTACCCAGTTCATATATTTACCCATATGCCCTGAATCGATGGTGTCCCTCACCTTCTGGGCAAGCAGGTTCGCCCTGATATCCTCAGCATCGCTCCTTGTTGGGATCTTCTGACTGAGTATCTTCACATTAGTGTATTTCTGAATGTTCTTCAATTTATAGAGTTCTTTGATAGTGACAAATGTGAAGGCTTTGCCCTGCTTACCTGCCCTGCCGGTCCTTCCTATCCTGTGGACATATGATTCCTCATCCTGGGGTAGATCGTAATTGAAGACCACCTCTATGTTCTCCACATCGATACCACGGGCTGCAACATCGGTAGCAACAAGTGTCTCTATATCTCCCTTCCTGAAGCCAGCCATGACCTTTTCCCTTTGCTGCTGCTTCATGTCACCATGCATACCATCTGCGAGATAACCTCTTGTCTTAAGGACATCCACAAGCTCGTCCACTGCCTTTTTTGTGTTACAGAACACCAGAGAGGACTTCACATCATAGATATCGATGAGCCTGCACAATACCTCTGGCTTGGCATGGAACTTCACTTCATAGTAGTACTGCTCAACATTAGGGACAGTGACCTTCTTATGGATGGTCTTTACCAGTATAGGCTCCCGCTGGAACCGCTTTGTCAGCTTCATTATAGGTGCTGGCATCGTGGCGGAGAACAAAGTGGTCTGCCTGTCATCGGGTATATTTGTGAGGATATGTTCGATATCTTCCCTGAAGCCCATATCAAGCATCTCATCGGCCTCATCAAGCACAACCATTGCCACATGATCAAGATTTAGGGTCCTGCGCTCTATATGGTCCATGACCCTGCCGGGGGTACCAATGACAATGTGGATCCCCTTACGCAAGGCTTTTATCTGCCTCTCGAGACTCTGGCCACCATAAATTGGGAGGATCTTCAATTTTTTATATACTGATAGTTTAGCAAGCTCATCTGACACCTGATTTGCCAGCTCCCTGGTCGGGCAGAGCACAAGCACTTGCACGTCATTGAACGACGGGTCCACAAGCTCAATTGCTGGGATACCAAAAGCTGCGGTCTTGCCCGTCCCAGTCTGTGCCTGGCCTATCACATCCTTTCCTTCCATTATAAGAGGGATAGCCTGCAACTGAATGGGTGTTGGTTCTTCGTAACCTATGTCTTCTATAGCTTTGATAATATTAGGAGATAGATTTAGTTGACTGAATTTTATAGATTCCATTTCATGAATTCCTTTAATTGATTGTGCTAATTTCTGCAGCACGGATTAACCTGGGTACTTTACCAGCAAGCATATCTGTACCGATGTCCAAGTTGTTTTGCCCAGACAAAACAAAAAGAGCAATTGCTCCGGTAAGAGCACCATAAGAATTAAGCTTATCGGTGGGACAAAAATAAATGACCAAATGAATGAAGGGAAATTATGCTAAAAGAAGATAGAAAAGGTGAGTAGAAACTCACCTGACTACCACATCTCACTCAATGAACACAAGAGCTGCCACTACAGTGGTCCATCTGCCTTCTGAATCGCCGTGGGCGGTCTGGCAATAGTGGATAGTATCAATGATGTGACCACTTGCCTTATAGACCTGTTCCCTCTCATGCCAAGCGGAATCTGCGTCGAACTCCACACCAAGAGTTGTTGCAAGCATGGTAGCTGCAAGGTCCTCTGCATACTCTCCTGCCTTTGTTTCATCCTCGCCGTATGAGTGGTGTTCAGAGATATAACCATAGTTCTTCTCATTCAAAGGAACCGCCGTACCTATAGCTGCTGCAATGAGCCTCTGGGGTTCGTTGGTGTCGATACGTGCCAAGACACAATGTACTATCTCACCGGCAGCTATCTCTTTGACTCCCTCATCCCATGGAACTATCTTGCAGTTTGGTGGAAGTATACTGGAAACTGTGACAAGGTTATAGCGCTCAATATGTGCAGCCCTTAAGGCCAACTCGAATGCTGCCAGCCTGTCTTTGTGTACTCCCAAACCTTTGGTCAAAAATGCTTTTTTAGGTGCCATTTAAATCACTTTCCATAAATCATTCATCTTAGTTGTTAAATCAATAGTATCAATATTAGCAATACAATTTGGTCCACCTGACTATAGAGGCCTATGATATCAACCTATTGGTTGAAGGAATCCAATCATGGACGGACCTCCGCATGGACCCATGCTTCTCTTCCGAGGAAGCAAAATAGCCATTTATCTGCATTAGTCAGCAATGCCTATATTACAAACCTCGTATATAAACTTTAAGATTGAATACATGCCAAATACCAACAAGACAGCCTAAAGGTCATCTAAGTAGTGATCTTCTTATATAGCATGGTCAGACTTTCTGGCAAAAGCCTTGCATCATCGATAATAGTGTAGCCGACATCGGAGAATATATTCTTCAAATAGTCCCCAGGGTCGTTGTCCACTGTGATACAAAAGAAATGCATGCCTTTGGACCTTGCTTCCTGTATGGCCATGCGGGTATCCTCCTCGGCCACATGACCTTGATACGCACCCTCACCGGTACACGTATCATAAGGCTCCCCGTCAGAAAGCAATATTATGACCTTTGTCATTGCATCGACATCCTTCAGTTTAGTGATAGAATGCCTGATAACAGGCCCAAGCCTTGTGTTTGCAACAGGCTCAAGCAGGTCTATTCTGCGTGCAACATCATCCGAAAGCCCTTCTTGGAAATCCTTGATTATAAAATATTCAACATCGTCCTTTGTGTTACCTGAAAAAGCATAGATAGCATATTTGTCCCCTATACTTTCCAATGCCTGGATCATGACTATCAGAGCATCCTTTTCAACATCCACGATACTTCTGCCATCGATATCCAGTACCTTACGAGTGGATGCGCTCACATCGACCAGAAATAGAGTTGCGACATCCCTTACATGTTTATCCCAGCGGACATAGAGCCTATCCTCTGGATTTATGCCCCCCTTTCTATCGATAAGTGCATCGATATAAGCATCGATATCTATCTCAGTACCATCAGCCTGTCCCCTCATCCTGCGGAACTCCTCTGGTCGCATTGTACTGAAGACACGCTTGATGAGTGCTATCTCGTTCCTGTAACGCTCGGAAGCATCCTTATAGTACCCAGTGGATGCCCCTGTAGGCTCAACTTCCGTCACAGTACACCAGTCCGGCCTGTAATCACCAATATTGATGTCCCATTCATCATACCTGTAACTACCAAGTGTTCTCCAATCCTTGTCCTTTGCGTAATTGGACTTGCATCGGGTTTTTTGCTCTTTGGGCAGTTCCCTCTCCGAGCTAAGATCTACCTCACTTTCAGGAATGAAACGCCGGATCATGTTATCATGAGCCCTGCTGGAAAGCGGATCTGTTTTTCTGTAAGCCCCCAGACCCATACCTCTGTACTCAAGGTTCTTCATTATTTCATACTCGATCTTATCAAGGGGACCAAAACCGTCCTCAAGCAAACTATATAGCTCAACCGTGAGCAAAAGGCAATCAAGGATAGAGGAATCCACTCTGAATACCTGCCCTTGCAGGGAAGAACGAAGCCTGTCCACAAATTCCAACATATTCCCAGAGGGGGGGCCGGCTATAAAAGCAGGCTCGTGTCCTGTGGAGATCCAGAGAATGGCTTCTACGAACTCTTCAAGACCAATCTTTGGGGCAGGTCTTTCAAGGAGCATCTGATACCTGATCCTCTCAAGGTCAGAACGAACACCCCGATAGACATCCATTATCAGATACTCCACCCTTGCATCCTCCAGCAGACCAAGGATATTTGCTGCCAGTGCACTGTTTTGGAACAAAGCGATGATATCCCCTATATCAACACTGTCGACAGCACCCTTAAGTCGCTCCTGATGCCTCTCATCCATATAGGTACCTGAGCCTGCATACTTATCCTGCAAGGTTTTGATAGTCTCTGCCACCATTGCAAGCGGCACTTCATCAGAGCTGAACTGTGCATGACCCACTTCATGCATCACACTCAATTTATATATCCGGAAATTGTCTTCAAAACCACCAAACCTTTTGATCCGTGGAGCAAGATAGATACTCCTACCTGCAACAACAGGAGATATAGAATCATCCACTTCTATCTGTAAGTTCTTTTTAGAAAGGATACTGAAATTGATGCCTGAAAGTCCCAGGGCATAATAACGCAAAACTGGTGCCACCCTCTGAAGTGCAACTGAACCTGTAAGCTCATCAATAAGATCCCGCGATGACCTTGACATCAGGGTGAAGTATGGCCTTCCAAGCAAAGGATTATCTTCATGTACCCCTATGCCGACCTGGGCCCACTCTTCTACTTCGGCAACGCCAAGTCCTTTAAGCAGGTCTGGAGCATGGGAAAAGAAATCCACTGCCAGATTCCTGGAATGCGCGTGCACATTCATCCCTATCATTGCCCATCGTTTGATATCTTCCGGACCTAACCTCTCAACGATCGAAGGAAGATGTTCTGAGAATGCAGCGGCAAGCAACCAATCGTTCTCAAGAAGTCGTAATGTTATCTTGATGATATCTCCATGATAGGATGGAGATATATGTTTCATCCCAATGATGTAATTTTTGAAAAAACCTGAACCATACACAGAACTTTGCCCTGATATCACAATACCTATATGCAACCAATCCCTGAAGTCAGACATTGTGAACAGTTTCAACGCAGCAGGGGCATTCTCAAAATAACTCTCAAGACTACCATGACCTATTTTGGCAAGTCGGATGCCAGTATCCAGCAAAAGGGAGCAGTCTTCTTTTTCTGATACCATGCCAGCCTTTCCCAAACCCTTGAAACTGTCATGCATATAGGCACGTAAAGCTTGCTTATCACTAAGCGCATCCAGGGCTTTGTCAACCCACTCAGTGATTCCACCAGGCTCTAGGAAGGGTACTATCTCTGGACTCCAGTTCATGAAGGATATGGAAGCCTCCGGATCTTTTTTTGCGATGCGCCTGGCATTGGCCACCCATTCTTCAAGACCGTCGTCCTCTATTTTTCCAGAAAGTGCCGATAGATTCCTAAAAAGCGCTAGCGCCACGTTCCCATCATACACAACAAAAGATGCAAGCTCATCAAGGACCATTCTTCTCTGGTTTTGGTCCACATCAGCCAAGACCAGGGGTGTCGCGCTTATAATATCAACAGCTGACAGCCATTTAGTGCCAAGCATCCGCTTAATGATGCTACACCATAGCATGAATTCGTCTTTGGACAATAAAGATTGAACATGGAAAAGATGACGGAAATATTCCTCTGCAACATTTACATTGGAGTTTGAGATGTCCAAGCCGGTTGCAACCAGTTGCATGAACTCATCAAGGTCTGTTGCAACAAATACCCCACCTGTATATTTGAAATACGATATCGCAAGCCACTTACTCTTCTCAGAATAGCCGATCCCGATCCCTGTCCACTTGTCAAGCAAACGAAGACTACATCTACCAGTCTGTCGGCAATTATCATTGATGACATCCTTTCTGATGATACCGGCAGAAGAATTAAAGAAACCCTCGCAACATGATACACTCAGCACCGATACCTTTCTTGCAATAAGGAGCCAATTGTTGAAACTTTCATGGTCGATGAGCCTGAAAACCTCAGGGGCTGCCTGAAGATAGGCCGTGAGCACCATTTGACCCCTGCTTAAAACCTTTTGCCCTGGAGTGAAGATGGCACTGAGCTCATCATCTGAAAAACCAACATATGATTCCGCCAGCCCGGAAACAAGCTCACGGCCAAGTCTTGGGAAATATGAGGCCATGATCGAGCTGATCCTGTCTTTTTGAGGAGCATCCTGGAATTTAGTTCCTGCTTCCACTATCCCAACTCACTCCAGGATAGCTGAAATAATTTCATCGATACTTCTCTGCAGATCCGGATTATCAGTAATAGGTCTTGCCATTGCTATCTTGCAAGCTTCCCGTGGCGCTATACCCTCGTGGATGAGCTTACCTGCATAGATCAGCAGACGTGTGCTGACACCCTCTTCCAGACCATGATGTTTAAAATTCCGGATCCTATGGCCGATCTCCACAAGATGCCCTGCCATCCTCTCATCTATACCACTTTCATGGCTGACTATCTTCCTTTCAATGTCCCCAGGAGGATAATCGAACTCGATGGATAAGAAACGCTGTCTAGTACTTTGTTTGAGGTCTTTGACAGCACTTTGATAGCCGGGATTATAGGAAATAGCAAGCATGAACTCCGGAGATGCTTTCAGGATCGTGCCAAGCTTATCGAGAGGGATGATGCGCCGGTCATCGGTTAGAGGGTGTATGACCACAATTGTATCCTTCCTTGCTTCCACTACTTCATCAAGGTAGCATATAGCTCCGTTCTTTACTGCTTTTGTGAGGGGGCCATCGTTCCATTCAACAGAGTCACCCTTTATAAGAAAACGACCAACAAGGTCAGTAGCTGTGAGATCCTCGTGGCAGGCAACCGTTATCAGGGGTCTTTTAAGCCTATAGGCCATGTATTCCATAAACCGGGTCTTTCCACAGCCTGTGGGACCTTTTAAGCTTACAGGAAGCAGGTTCCGATATGCTGCTGTAAAGATCTCCACTTCATTGCCAACGGAAATGTAGTACGGCTCTTTATCGATAATATACTCTTCCACAGGCATCTCTTCATACAATGGTCGTTTAATGGTCATGGTATCATCTCACTGGCAGGTCCCATATCCTTAAGATACATCCTAATGATGGTCCTCTCTGACCCTTTAAGTTTATAAATGCTATGCCAATGTCCATAAAAAGGTATCCCACAGACAAGAAGATGCTCATCTACGACTTCTTTCTTTATCCTTGTCACGTTTGAAGACCGATGGCAGATGAAGGGCATATGTGCCATCCTCCTTGATGGCCATGACGATCTCCTTGCGATCCAATAAGGACTCAAGGTTCAGTTCATATGAACCAGGACCAAGGATACGTACTGACTCCACACGCTCCCCTTCTTCTTCTTGGGCAGGGGCTGGCTTTTTTTCGGTGCCTAATATCTCATCTATCTCCCTAATGACCTTGAGAGCCAAAGCATCATCAGCACCCAGACCATCGATAGCGGCATCATTGCATTCAGCCTGAACAGCCTCACCTGTAACACTTACCACATCTTCACCGCGGACTTCCTGTTGCTCTTCCTCCTTGACGTAGAGGAACTTGTTCCAGCCACAGCTGGGACATCCGCTAAGTATAACGGGAGCACCGTCATCAAATATAGATTCACATCGAGTGCACTTGTGAGGCATGATTCACCAGATTGTATAAGCACTATGTATATTAAAATCCTTGCGATTAACAAAGTTCCCAGGCATTGTTCAAAGTCTTCCTTACAATACCCCTGCGTGTCATTTCATCCATCAGCTCCAAAAGCCTGCCAGGTTGTGCTATCTCAAAGGCGAACGTGTCCAGTGAATGATGCGTGTAAAGACCACGTCTTATGGTAAGTGCATCCATGGGAAGGCCTTCACTTGCCATGAGCCTGGAGATGATGGTTATCATATCCTCAATAAAGTTCCATGGATATATCACCCACGCCCAATCAACCAGTTGCTCACCAAGATAATCCGGAACAAATGTAGAGCAAACAAGATGATGCAATGTAGCTGTCCTGACCTCAAGTGGCCCCTGTTCCAATATATGGTCCCTGGAGAACATAAGGCTCTTCCCGGTATCCGTTATATCATCCACTATAAGAACTCTCTTTCCCTTCACAGCACCATCGCTAAGAGGATAACGTATCCGTGGCCCTGAGCCTGCCACTGCAGTGCCCGTATAGTGCTCTGTTTTGAGGCTGATGAGGTCATCCAAACCAAGAAGGTCGCAAAGCACACGCCCCCCAAACCAGCCACCCCTTGCAAGGGCAACTATAGTATCAGGCTGATACCCGGATGCTTTTACCTGATCTGCAACATTCCTGCACAAGGTATAGATATAATCCCAATTAGTAAGCGCACATTTTAATTTATCTGGCAATACCATTCTTCGTCCTCCAGTCATGATATATTCAGACAGATATCATATATATTCTTTCGGAGTGGCAATCCATACGCAAGCTTTATCTGTAATGATACTCTTCTAGAAGTGCCTTTACATACAAAACGCAACAGAAGCGGGGTAGGGTAGCCAGGAGATCCCGACGGGCTCATAACCCGTAGACCGATGGTTCGAATCCATCCCCCGCTACTAAAGGCATACTTTTTTCAAGCAAGTCTTCTGCGTATATGGAATTGTGGTACCGTATGGTGCATGGTCATGCCATCATTCCAAATATACAAGAAAACCATGAAAATGGGAGCTTTCATTCATTTTTCACAACAATGTTAAATATGAACTGACCATTTACTATAATCAAAAGAAATAGGATGATCCTTCAATGGTTATGGATAAATTAGGCAGTTCCCTGCAGGATGCCCTCAAGAAGCTGGTAAAATCAGGACGTATCGACGAACGCACTGTAAACGAAGTTGTAAAGGACATCCAGAGAGCTTTGCTCCAGGCTGACGTTAACGTAAAACTCGTCATGGAGATGTCAAAACAGATAAAAGAGAGGGCCCTGAATGAGGAAGTACCCACTGGGATGAGTCCCAGGGAGCATGTTATAAGGATAGTCTATCAGGAACTTATCAAGATAGTAGGAAAAAGCACAGACATCCCTCTCAAACCCCAGAGGATCATGATGATCGGTTTGCAGGGTAGTGGTAAGACAACGACCACCTCAAAACTTGCACGCTACTTCCAGAGGAAGGGATTAAGACCTGCAGTCATCTGTGCAGATACATTCCGCCCAGGTGCATACCAACAGCTTAGGACACTGTGTACCAAGCTCGATGTTGCTTTTTATGGTGAGGAAGGAAACCCTGATGCGGTTGGCATTGTTCAGAGAGGCTTGAAGGAGTTCCAGAAGGCAGATATAATTATCGTGGACACGGCTGGAAGGCACTCCCTCGAGAAAGAACTCATCCTCGAGATGGAACAGATACATGCTGTAGCAAAGCCAGACTACAAGCTCCTTGTGCTTGACGGTGCAATAGGACAACAGGCCAGTGAGCAGGCAAGGGCTTTCAATGATTCCATTGGGATATCTGGCGTGATAATATCCAAGCTGGATGGTACAGCAAAAGGTGGAGGTGCCCTTTCTGCAGTTTCTGAAACAAACTCATCCATAGCCTTTATCGGTGTTGGTGAGACCCCTGAAGACCTTGAGAAGTTCGAACCGGACAGATTCATCTCAAGATTGCTTGGAATGGGAGACATCAAGACCCTGATAGAAAAAGCAGAAGAGACACTGGCAAACGAGGAGCTGGACGTAAATGCCCTCATGATGGGAAGGTTCACCCTCAAAGACATGTATAAGCAACTGGAAAGCATCAATAAGCTTGGACCAATGAAACAGATAATGCAAATGTTGCCCCTTGGAGGGCTTGGAGCAAAAATACCTGAAGATGCATATCAAGTCACTGGTGATAAGCTCAAGCGCTACAGGATATTAATGGATTCCATGACCGATGAAGAGATGCTAAACCCCAAGATAATTGGAAGCACACGCATCAGGCGGATAGCCATAGGTTCTGGCTCCAGCCCAGACGACGTCCGGGAACTCCTGAAGTACCATAAAACGATGCAGACTGCAATGAAGGGCTTCCGTGGTGGAAAGTTCAATATGCAGAAGATGATGAAGAAGATGGGGATGTAAGCAGGCCCCGAACTCCTATTCACAGGCATCCAGGGTTTAAATGGAAAAGGCAGGTGCTAACAGGCATCCTGCCCTTCATCCTTTTATCCTTTTATGACGCCCATGGGAAGGAGTCTTGCAACCTTTTTGGCAATACCAAGCTCATGGACGACGTCCACCACTTCACTGCTTGATTTATAGACCTCAGGGGCCTCCTCTGCCAGTAACGACGCCTGTGTGGCCCTTACCTGAATACCCTGCAGACCAAGTTCCCGCTTGACATCCTCGCCCCGTAGTTCACCCTTTGCACTATTGCGGCTCATGACACGCCCGGCACCATGGCATGCACTGCCAAAACTAATGTCCATCGAGTCCTTTGTACCACAAAGCACATAGGATGCAGTACCCATGCTACCAGGGATTATCACAGGTTGTCCAATGTTGCGATAAACATCAGGAAGTTCTGGATGACCTGGAGCAAAGGCACGGGTTGCTCCCTTGCGATGTACATAGACCTTGGAGACCTTTCCATCGATGTTATGCTCTTCAAGCTTGACGATGTTGTGTGCTACATCATAGACTAGATGCATACCCAGATCCCGACCAGCAAAGGTCTTTTCAAATACCTCCCTTGTCCAGTGCATGATCACCTGTCGGTTCACCCATGCATAGTTTGCAGCGCAGAGCATGGCCTTGAAATAATCCTGTGCCTCAGGAGATGAAGCAGGAGCACATGCAAGTTGCTTATCAGGCAGAATGATATTGTACTTCTTTGAAGCTTGGGTCAAGATCTGCAGATGGTCTGTACATATCTGATGACCAGCACCCCTTGACCCACAATGTATCATAAAGGTGACCTGACCTTCATGGAGGCCAAAGACCGCTGCAGCTTCCTTATCATATATCTTGTCCACGTACTGAACCTCAAGAAAATGGTTTCCACTACCTAGAGTCCCAAGCTGTGGTCTTCCTCTTTTCCGTGCCTTGACACTTACCTTTGATGGGTCTGCCCCGGGTATCATTCCTCCGCTCTCACAGCGATCAGCATCATCTTGTACCCCATAGCCATTGGCAATTGCCCACCTGACACCTGTTGTGAATATCTCATTGAGCTCGGCATCTGTGACACGCAGACGGCTCTTTGAGCCAACACCGGTGGGTATTGCCGCAAATATGTCATCTAGAAGCTGCGAAAGCTTGGGTCTTACATCTGCCTCGGATAGGTCACTCCGTATCAGACGCACACCGCAATTTATATCAAAACCCACACCACCTGGACTTATTATGCCTGTCTTGTGGTCAAAGGCCGCAACTCCCCCAATGGAGAAGCCATAACCCAGATGGGCATCCGGCATTGCCATTGAGTATTTCTGGATGCCCGGTAACATAGCGACATTTGCAACCTGCTCAATGGTCTCTTTTTCTAGGATACTGAGCAGATGCTCTGAGACAAAGATCCTCCCTGGAACTCGCATTCCTGGTTTATAGCTAATTGGCAATTCCCATGTATGATCATTTATCCGGGTAAGCACATCAAAAATAGAATTATTGTTGTTCTCTGACATAAGTATTCCTCATTAAAAGCTACAGGATCAAAAGCATATCATAAAATTCATGTATCCACTGTTGCCTGGACCATCCAGCCATCTGGGACCTTCTCGATCAGCATCTCATTGTATGTGGCAGCTTTGACCTCTGTGCCAAATTTGTGTCTGGGAAGATCTACCTCCTCACCAGCAACCCGTGCAACAAGATTCCATAGGCCATCCTTTTCCTCAAGCTGTTCCACTGTAAAATCTGCAAAGACAAGGTCCTCGACCTCAAATACAAAAAGGATCTCTGAAAGCCAGTTAAACAGTAAGCCTTCCAGGTCATCTGCGCTCAGTCTCATCTCATAGAATATGTCCTCATCTACGGTGGATGTGTCGATCATGACATTGAACATTGCAAACGCAGCACTCTCAAATGCTTCCTCCAGAGTATTTCCATAGGCCCTGAACTTTGCATCCGCTGTGTGCTCCAGATATTCGAATTTCCTGTCCATTGATATAAATCCTTTTATATTTATGTACTGTACATAAAAGATATATTCCTTGCATAGAAATATAACTGCCGGTTCAATCCTTTGGTCCGGATGCTTCATTCAACTGTTTCCATATATAGAATATCCTCTGGAATGCTGTTATGTGGCTACCTATACCAATAATGAGCACAACCCACCCCAAAGCAGACAGGCCGAGGAAAGAGTATGGATAGAACGCATATATGATACTTGCCACTATTATAAGTATCAATCTATCCGCTCGCCCTATTATCCCGCCATAGTATCTCCCAAGGTTCAGAGCCTGTGCCTGTGTTCCAAGGTAACTGGTGATCAGGACACCCACTATCGTTAGTACCCCTATCTGCCACTGGATGTGAGCTCCAAAGAAGATACCACATATGATGAAAGCATCTGCATAACGGTCAATGACATGGTCGAGGAAATCTCCCCTTGGACCCGATGTGCCAAGATAGCGGGCCATTGCACCATCCATTGCATCCAACAGAGAGTTTATGGCCACCATGACACCTGCAACAAGCACAAGCATCTGACCTGAACCAGACACTGAACCTGAATAATAGAATAGTAGACCGGACACTATTGCAAAAATAAGGGACAGCCCAGAAACCGTATTTGGAGTTATACCGGCATCAGCTATCTTTTTTGCCAGCGGTTCCAGTATCCTGGTGACATGTGGTCTAAGGTCATTTGAGGTCATGAATGGATGCATATAGTTACTATTACAAGTTAACCCTTTCCTAATCTATGAATATGGACTGTGAGTTTGTCTAATCAGAATTTCGCTTTATGATCTTATCGCTTTTTTAAGATACTCCATTTTTCACGTTAATTCCTATTTGACGTCCGCCCTCGGGAAAAACGCGCGCGACTGGCGGCGAGCCAGGGGTTGGACTATAAAAAGGCGCCGTGTCTTTCGGTAGAAAACGCAACAGCGTTTTCGGTAGAAGACGCAACAGCGTTTTCGGTAGAAGACGCAAC
>CAZBJM010000026.1:0-21641 GCA_964492225.1 uncultured Methanosarcinales archaeon | reverse complement strand
CCGTGATTTGCTTTTGGAGTGGAAACCTAGTTATCATTTTGGCGCATAAGTGAGGATCTAGTTTAATCCTTGGGATCATTGCATTTATACTGATATTCTTATGGAAAAGATGACATGAGCGCTCATAATGTTTTTGTATTGGCACAAAAAGAATTTGCTGACAACATTAATAGTGCTAAAATTAAGACGCTCATCTTTGTCCTGATCTCAATATTGCTATCTATAAGTGTTGTTGTTGGAAAAAGTGGTGGGATTATATTTACTGGAAGAGGTATTGAGATCGTTCAGGTCATTGGGTTATTTTTCCCCCTACTAGGCTTTGCTCTTGGCTTTGACCAAATTATAAAAGATAGAAGGTCTTGCTCCCTTGTTACCCTATTGACACATCCTGTATTCAGGGACAGTATTATCGCTGGAAAAATTCTTGGGGGGCTTTTGACATTATTTATTGTTATCTCCATATCTGTTGCAGTTGTGTTTGGGAGCATGCTGGCTATTTCTGGTATCAGTATCGCATATACTGAACTTGTCAGGATTCTTGTATTTTCGCTAATTACCTTTCTTTACCTTGCTGTTTTTTTTGCACTTGGATTGTTGCTTTCAACGATAACTAAAGACCCTTCCAATTCTTTTATCTGTGGGATAGTGGTCTGGATAATATTTGTTCTTGCCTTTGGAGGCATCACCGTCACTTTATCTTCGATTATGTATGAGGATAATCTCTTTGATAGTAAGAATGAAAACACGCGTGCTTTCTATATTGATATGCAATCTCTATCACCTACAAATCATTATGCACAGTTGACTTTTGGCATAAGTGGGATGAGTCAGGGAAATTTGCAAATTAAGGGAGAACGAACTTGTAAAGGTCTATTTGATCTTAGTCATAGCTTGGGCGTTTGGGTGAGTGAATATCAGACAAATATTGTTGTATTATGCATCTTACCCCTAATACTGTTCATTGTAATTTTTTTTGTATTCATTAAAAAGGATATCGCGTGATGGGGTTTAGCTTATGGGTGTAGATTTACAGAAGGTTCTAGTAATTGCTCGCAAAGAGTTTTCTGACAAGCTTGACAATAGTATGTTCACCCTTCTTTTAGTTACTTTTACAGTAATAACCTTTGTTTTTAGCTATGAGTATGGTCTTCTATTTGCAGAGGGACAAGGAATAATGTTTGGGCTACAGCACACAGCCAGAATTATGGCTTGGTTTTCTCCACTTGTGGGTTTTGCTTTGACCTTCAATGCCATCAGTGATGAGGAAATATCAAGTTCTTTGAATGTTTTTCTATGCCATCCTGTATATAGGGACAACATTCTTATGGGAAAATTCTTAGGATCGACCATGGTATTGTTTCCTGCACTTATGTTCTCTACTGCAATATCAATAGGCACATTGATGTTTATTTCAGGTGGATCTGTAACAGAAATGGAACTTTTGAGGACATTTATTTTTGCCATAATTCTTTTTCTGTACACATTAGCGTTTTTGGGTATGGGTCTATTGTCTTCTGTGCTGGTAAAGGATGCCTCTGATGCTGTGGTTTACAATTTATCATTGTGGCTTATAGTGGTTATGTGCCTATTTTACATAGTTTCTGCAATTTCTCTGGTATCTGGACATGATTTGAGTATATTGTATAACCTATCTCCAATGCATCAATATGCACAACTGATCAAAGGTGATATAAGCATCGGATGGGGTGGAACCTTCCATGTATCTAGTATTTGTGGCATCTTTGATACCAGTTACACTTTGTCCCAATGGTTTGAGGAGTTCTGGTCACAATTTGTTATTTTGATAGTAATACCCATAATTCTATACATAGCATCATTTATTGCCTTTCTCCGCAAGGATATCACATTATAGGGCCATGACAATGTAACAAGGACGCCTAAGTTTCATCTCTACGCATGATCTCATAAATACTTGTTTTAGCTTCCACATAGGAATTAGTAGCTACGTCCATCGTTCCATTAATGTTGATGATCTCCATATCAAAGAGTGTTGCAAACTCGGAAGCGTTTCTATGAAAATTATTATCTTTATAGTTTTGATTGTTAATCTTGAAAAGAATACTATACATCGGGCTGCTTAGATATTTAACAATTTGATATGATTCAGTAGATTTGTAATCAATTTCATTCATGCTAGATAACCACATTGGAGTTCCATATATAGCCCCTCTGCCGTTGCCACGTAGCGCCGTTTTTGTATAGATCTCATTTCCTCCAAGTGCTACGCTAACACAGTCATCAACAAAGTTTTTCTCCTCATCCCTCAGAAAATAAACCGGGCAATCAAGCCTCTGCAAATCATCCTGTGCTTTTTCAGAACTATAAGCACATTTCCCATAGGAAAGAAGGATTCCATCTGATATTTTTGACATTTCTTTTGCATTTAGGTATACTTCAGATAGTAAATGATCAATGTCAGCATGCAGTTCCTTTCTCAGAAGATTTACAACAACTGTTAATTCTCGTTCTTTCTTCCGATTTAAAGCATCGTAGATTTGCTTTAAAACCGGAATGCTCGAAAACATTTTATTGAAACCATCAAGTGGACTTCTATTACTTTCAGAAACCATAGAATATAACCTGTCAGATGAAAACACAAAAGGCTTAAGATCCTCAGATCTAAGTTTTTGTACAAATCTGGAACTGTTTATGTTCTCTAGCACAAACAAATGTTTAATTTCACGGTCTGTTGAGAGAACATAAACTAATTCATCTTCGAGCATTTCGCAGGCGACTATACTTAAAAGAGGCATAGTTCTTTTCACATGATTTTGTTCTTTATTTCATCCTTTATTGAGAAATAACATTTCTCGAATATTTCCTGATTACCACTTACCTCAAAGGTAGTATAGCCGAACAATTTTGCATATTCTTCAATCTTTGCATCAATATCTTTTACGTATGTCAGGCCAGTATTGACCTTTGCAACCCTTGAATATCCTGCCATATCGTTGATCATTTTAACCATCTCGAGTGCTTTTTCAGGTTCTGGATCATTTTTATCACAGCGGAAAAATTCTTTCCATGAACTAGCATACATGGGTGTGAAGAAAAAAGCAGGTTCTTTACTGTGGGTTTTAAGCAGCTTCAGATAATTAGCTCCGCCACCAACCGTAGCTCCGATGCAGTCATCCACAATTCTCACATCATCCCTGAGTATTCGGACGATGCAAGCATCTTTTTCAAGGCAGAAATCCTCTTCTACTTTCCCCAAAACATTACCACAAAGGCCATAAAAAAGGAGTATGCCATCGGAGAATGGAATCATTTTCTCAATAGTCTGATATACTTCGGATTTCAGCGTTTTTGGTATTGCATGAAGTCCAAGTTCCAGAATATTAACTATTACAATTGATTGATATTCATCAGTATCCCCGAGAAGATCTGATATCTTTTCAAAAGGAACTATCTCATAAGAGATATGCTGTTCATTCAGTTTTTCTCTAAATTCTGAAATGTTATTGTTTTCTACGATTATGACCTTATCAATTTCAGAATCATTACTAAAAAGCCACACAATTTCATCTTGCATTATCTTACATGCGATTATACTCATAACGGGCATTATCGATCTCCTCCAATATTTTGTACTTAATTTGATTCATTTCTTTATAGCAAAAAGTAATCTAATAACATAACATGCCTACCTATATGTAGATAGGTACATGATCGAATAAAAAATCAATCCCTCCATCCAAGACTAGATTTGATCGAGGAAATTGATCTTACAAGTGTTTTTCTACCTTTAATACTGGATAGTAGTCTTGCTCCCATCAATGTTACGAATATATTTTCCGCACGTGCTTCAACTGTATCTGAAAAATCAAATTCCTTCTGTTCCAGACCAGTTCTTAGAACACTGATGAGCCAGTCACGTATATCGTCCAGTAGCAATATCTCTTGCTCTTTAACTTTCTCAGGGAGTTTTTCATAATCAATGATCACTGAACCTGGAGGACAGATACTTTTACCTTCCTCAAACTCTTGCAATGCATAATCGAAATAATATTGAAGTTGCTCACGAGCAGACTTTTTGGATTCCGCCATTTGTACAATAGTCATGGCTAAGTTCATTCTTCTTTCTTCAATCAAAGCAGCAACTAGATCTTCCTTTTTTGGGTAATAATGATGAATTGAAGCATTTTTTATACCAATTTTTTGGGAAATATCCTTGTAACTGAATCCATTATAGCCTCTACATTGCAAAAAATGCCCAGCATAATGGAGTATCTGTTGATTAGTAGGGTTAAGTTCAGTCATAAAATCCACATGTTTTCTTATTCTTACAATAATTGGATAATACTCATGCATTAAATACTTACCTATATATAGGTAGGTAATAGTTGAGATTGTCTAATTAGCTCATATTTCCTCCATTTCTGATCAGATGATCAGTTCACAATAACCGCGTGCTAAATCTATAACGAAAGATGCGGTTGCATCTTTCTAATGGAAACTTCTCCGAAATTTCCTAATGAAAAACGCGGCCCCTTTTTACAGTCCAAGCCCCGGCTCGCCGCCGATCGCGCGCGTTTTTCCCGAGGGCGGACATTATATAGGAGTTAACGTGAAAAATGGACTATGCTTAAAACAGCGATAAGAATATAAAGCGAAATTCTGATTAGACAACCTCTAGTTGATACAGAGAAAATTTTAAAAATCGGATCAATGAAAGGGCACCAAAAAATATAGCGGCTCAAATATACAGTCGATGCTTGCACGTATTTAACCCTAGTTTGACAGTATTGATCTTGTTAAACATATCACCTTCTTTTTTTGTTTCATTAAGCTTTGCTTTCTTTTTTTGACTTTTTGGCATCGTTCAAAGTATCGCCTAATGGCATGCTTTTTGCAATTTGGACCAAGTGGCAGGAGATCATGCGCGCGCGTGAAGCCGTGGGCAGCGCTTGACCATTTAGATGGTGTGTCGCGCATTTTTAAAGAAAGATAGCTGTCAAACTTGGGATTTAATAGAATAAGCTCTAAGCGCTTGCCCTGCAAACACAGTATTTGCACAAGGACATTTCCTCTACTTTATGCTTACTATTTGCAGGACAATAAAAAACGCCATCATTTTCAAAGATCTTCTGATTTTCATTTACGTACATTCCCACTGGATGGAGTGGTTCTTTTGCTATAAAGGCAAGATATGTGGAAATAATGCGAGTATATTCCTTCAAATCCCTTTGATCGGGGGCATACTCATCCATATACTTGTTGATCCTGAATGTAAGATCTTCTAGTTTTTCAATGTCTATTTCCTCTAAATTTTCGGGGCAATCTCTTTCTTTTAGCTCAGAAAACTTCTTGCGATTATATCTTGCAAGACATTGGATATTGTACTGGGGACTTCTAAAAGGACTCTGAGTATCTTCTTTTTTGTTAATCCTTGCTAAGTACTCAGAAGATGTGTTGACAGTTTCTTTCTTTAATATGAGCAATAGTTCACAGGAATTAATATGGGATTCCCCCAATTTCGCATATTGGATATCTTTTAAGCTATGACTTCTAGTTTGTCACTTTATTCTTTGTGTCTGTCTCCACCAAAATTAACCATTTGCAACAAGTTTTCCAATTTACAGTTAAAGTACATACTTGGCAGTTGTAATTCTCCCTGAATGCTGAAAATTGCACTGCTAAGTCCAGAAAGGTCAGCGGCATTCACAAGGAATTGATACAATAAGCTCCCTAAAACATGCAAATGCCGTTGCTCCTCTTTTTGGAGCATCCGGCTTTGCATAGGTCCATCTGCACATACCTATGTGGCAGAGGATATCTTATTTCCCTTTTACCTTGAGCATTGCATGGTTCATGGTCTGCTCAGGGCAGATGGATACACAACGCCTGCAACTTGTACCAAGACAATGCTGGCTATCGATATTGACAAACTGTCCACCATCCTTCTCGATGATGGTCAAAGCATCCTCGGGGCAATCCTCTTCACAGAGATGGCAAACGACGCATTTCTCCAGTTCTGCTTCCAGTATTATCCCTATATCCTTTACAATATCAAGTCCCTGGTATCCCACGTCATCGATATCCCTTCTTGCCTTCTTCGTAATGTCTACTTTATCAAGGTTCTTTGGGAAGGGGAGGATATTATACATTTCAAGCATCTGATCGTACATATCTGCGGGCATACCATCTTGCCATGTGGCAAGTTCGCACATGTATATGTCCTTGAAGACCTCACTGGTAGCCATCATCAAGTGATCTGCCTGTATCTTCTTAGCAACCTTTTTAACCTCTTCCAGCACTGTAATATCAAGTGCTATCTTCCTTGCAAGCCCTATTGATGTATTACCGAACTGGACTATCTTTTCAGAGAATCCGGGGACAGAGCCAATATACCTTGCTTTTTCTGCATCTACATAAGTACCTGTAGCACCAGACATATAGCAGTATTTCAGGTCTTCATACTTCAATCCAGCTTCCACCAAGAGGGTCATGTGGGCAGCACGGATGGCACCTATTGCCTTACCGACCTCTTCTACATCTTTATCTGTAATGTAGATACCATCCCAAAGATTTATCCTCCCATTGGGAACCTTTGGAAGCTTCTTTATCAATCCACTTTTGATAGCAAGGGCAATAGTGGAAATGACTCCGGTGCCAGTGATACCCTTTGGTATGGCACCGGTCCTCTCAATGACATTCCCAGTCACAGGGTCCACAAGGGGACCTTTCAATGGGCTTAGCGAATTATCAAGGACTGTAAGTCTCCAATGACCATTCTCTATATTTACATCACTGATGGCTCCGGGACCTGCAAGCATACCACAATCAATGCCCTGTCCTTCTATAGCAGGACCAGCTGCTGCACTTGCAGTAATTATCCTGTCACCTATCTTCAGGGCCATTTCTGCATTGGTACCATAGTCCGTGACCAAGCAAGGCTCTGTCTGATGCATAAAATCAGTTTCAAGCATCATGGCCAGGGCATCTGCACCTATCTCGTGCTTTATGGCAGGGGGTATAACGATCTCACAGTTGTTCATCTCAAAGACCCCTTTGAATATTTCATTCGCGGGGAACACCCTTGCATCCCTTTTCACATCTTGAACACCCAAAGCCTCCTGTTTATTCTTTCCTGCATATGCAAGGTCCCTGATCTCAATGTTCTGGAAAAGAGAAAGCTGGATAGGATTACCACATACTGAAATGCGTACTATCTTATCAGGGTCTACATCAAATTTCTCCAGTATCCGAACCACGGTCTCCAATATGAGACGGTGTGCAACATCAGCTCCAGTCACAATGGCAAAGTTCAGATGGTCTATCACATTTCCCCCAGGCAGGGGGTGGCCCATTGTGATGACTGTCTTTATGGTCTCCTGTTTCTCCAGGTCTATCAATTGTGATCTGAAACCACTGGTTCCAAGGTCTAAGGATATTACATACATTTTGATCCTCCGTTCTTATCCGCACTATTATCTATATATCTATTATATGAGTATTCTAATATATCAAATCTGGTCATATCTATGCTCATATGACCGAATACAACATGGATGCAACGCCTATCACAAGGGGCTCCATGACAAGGTCCACTCGGTATTTTTTGCCTATCTCAGGAGGCAGACCACATGGCAGACCTGGCGTGGATACCAGACATCTCTCCTCGATCATGCCTTCTGTTATGGTATCGGGATTAGGTGTAGCTTCAAATACCATAGAGAACCGTTTTCTATCATCCTTGCAGTATGGCTTGATACCTAATTCATGCACAGCCTTTTCCAGGAATAACTTGTTAGGGTCACAGGCATACACATTGAATCCCTTTTTAACAAGATGGGTAGCACCTGCATAGCCCACCCTTCCAAGACCTATCACAAGTATATCCTTTGAGGATGCTTCTTTGGACCTGGAAGCTATTTCAGCATAGATGACCCCAGTGGCAATATGGTTGGCCACTATCTTGTTACTGCGCAGGTTATGTGCAACGAACATATGGTCATCGGCCATTAGAATTATATCGGCACCCTGGGAGACCGCCTCATAATATCCTGTTATATCAGAATGCTGGGTTATGAAGCTATCAAATCCGAAGTGTTGTGCAATGAACTGAAGAGATGATGAAAAGTTGCCAATGATCCCCTCCCCAGAGCTGATGGGGATAACACCCACTTTCTGTCTGTTGGGTCTTGTACCATAGAGGCCTTCGCATATTTCTTTTATATCATATCCGGTTGCCTTTTTTACTATAGCATTGTTCTCTTCAAGCTGTGCCGACAGGTTTTCCAGCTCATGTGGTTTTAGGAGTGCCATGTGCATCAGGCCTCCATCTTCGTTCCTGTACCTGTTCGTCCAGGGTTATTCGATCCAAGATATTCCTGTAGCATACTAAAACCCCTTTGTCTGTTAAGCTCTGCTCCCTTTTCATCAGGTGCCCAGCTTATCATGGTAAATACTTTTCTATCTCCTTTGCACTCGAAGATCTCAAGACCCTCGGATGCATGGAATTGGCCATAGTCCCTACCCTGTGAAAGCACGTGCTCCCCTACAGGCACCAGTTCTCCGTCCTTGAAAAGTAGGTGCTCATAGATACAGTGGTTCTTTTTCTGCATGACCCCATTTTCTCTTATTCCTTCAGTAAAGGATTGCAAGAGCAACTCTATAAGGTTCACCCCTGAAGCATGATAGACCACTGTGGGTGTCTGACTTGGGAACCTTGCATCTATCTCAAGTACTTTCAATCCTCTGCTACTGTCTATTGCCTCAACGTCCATAATCCCCTTGAGGTTCAGGTTCTTTGCAAGTTTATAGGTTATCTCCCTAAATGCCGGGTACCTCTCAATGGGTGTGACCATATGGCAGTCATAGGTCCCATCAATATGGATCTTTGTCTCCTTGACCACCTCAAAATGCTCTCCATCACCTATGACCTCAAGAGATATGACATCCCCCTCAACATATTCCTCAATAAGCATGGACGGGTCCAGTCCCACAAGACCACTGTCATCGTGGATGATGGCTGTGCCTACACTGCTACTCTCGCAGGGAGGCTTGATAAAGTAAGGTGGAGAGGAAGGATTATCCAGTGGCATCGGTATGTCTATGGACTTGAAGTAAGCTTTAGAGCGTTTCTTATCCATGCTGATATGATATGCATCAAAATCAAATAGCATGGGGCAGGCAAGCTTATCTTCAAGGGTCCTGAGGAACTCAATGGTCGCAAGGTTCTCATTCACAGGGAGCACTGCTGTTGCCATCGTGGATAGTTCTATGAGTCTTTCTGGCTCTTTTGTAACATCAAAGCAATGGAACTCGTCCACGACCTTCCTTATCAGAGCATGCTCCTTCTTATCAATGAGCACAACACGCATGCCTGCCTTCTTTGCAAGGTAGCATGCTTCAAAGCCCTGTAGTTTTCCTCCTATCAGGATAATGTTCCTTGTGCTATTCTTTCCGACACTGCTCATGCTGACATCCCCACGATCTTGTTGAAATCTTCCTGACTTGCAGGTTCCATTCCCATGGTCTTCAGGCATGCTACAACACTTTTCGGGTCTCTATGTCTCTCCTGCAATCCCCTGTCATAGTTGACCACGCCCTCCAATGCAGAATCCGATGGGATTATAGAGGTTACCACATTTGCCCCGGCATTCAATCGATGTACCATCCCTGGTATCCCTTCCAGATCAAGGGATGCAGGTATGAGCTTATCTGGGAACATCAGCCGGAGTATTGCAATTATTTTAAGCTCTTCTGTGCTTGATATACGTGCAGTCTTCTCAAGAGGTGTGCCTTCCTGTGGTACAAATGTCATCACCCTGACCATATCTGGATCATTTGCTTGCATGCCTCTGAGGGAGATGATAGTGGAAGCGGTATCATTGCCCACTCCTGTAAGGATACCATCCTCTACACAGTAACCAATGCTTTTAGCATATCTGCGCGCTCTTATCCTATCTTCGAAGGACTGCCCTATCCTGAGCTTCCTGTAAAGTTCGGGGTCATGGGTTTCCTGATAAAGGGCAAGGAAGTTAGCCCCATTCTTATACAGTTCTTCAAGGACCTCATTTTTCATAACCCCTGGAGATATCATGATGGGAAGGTCCAGTTCTGACCTTACTGTCCTTACAATATCAATGAACCTTTCTGGCTCATCATGGAAATAAGGGTCCTCACCCATGGTCAGGTCCACCATATGGATGCTCTCACCCTTAAGTCCCCGGCATATGCTACGTATTTCCTCCATGTTGAGGCGATATCTGCTGATCTCATGGGATGTCCGATAGTAACAGAAAGTGCACTTGTTCTTGCAGTGAGTGGAAAAATACACAAAGCTATACATGAATACCTTGTTGCCAAAAAAATGGTCTCTGACACTTCTTGCAACACTGTACAGTTTTTCAAGTTGCTCTGTATCCTGTATCTCGAGCAGTTCCCTGAGTTCATCATCTGAGAGCTTTTTTCCATTGATGATATCTAATGAAAGCTCGTCCAGTTCTTCTTTTGTCATATTGTTGATCATTCCCTCACCTCAGAGATTCGTAGTGATACCGTTATAATAGGATTCAGACCTTGCAACGGCCTTTATGTTCTTGAAATTATGCTGTACCTTAAGAAGTCTCTCCAGACCAAAACCAGCTCCTATCCAGGGTTTATTGATGCCCCAGTCCATATCCATTGGGACAGGACCAACTACTGCAGAGGAGAGTTCCAGGTCCTTGTACATGACATCAATGGTAGCTCCATAGACCATGGAATTGTCGCCCACCAACTCGTATTCGATATCAAGGAAATCAAGGAAGTCCTTGATGATGGATTCAAGTGTCTGTCTGGTACATCGGGATCCCATCTGACAGAAGTTTAGCATTGTGAACTCTTCAAGATGGTTACCTCCATCAGACTCTTTCCGGTAGCAGGGTCCAATCTCGAATATCCTGACAGGATCTGGGAGCACGTTATCGAATTTTCGAAGGAAATTATAGAGGCACGGAGCCAACATCGGACGCAGGCACATATTATCACCTACTCTGAATATCTGCTTTGAAAGCTCTTTGTCCTCTCCCACACCCATACGTTCCATGTATTCAAAGGGTATGAGTATAGGTGACTTGATCTCAACGAATCCCATGTCCACAAAGAATCCTGTTATCGTGCGCTCAAGTTTACCAAGCATGTTCTCCCTGCTGTCCTCATACATATCCCTAAGGTCTTTTCTCCTCTGTATAAGCAGGCTTGACTCCAGCTCAGCAAAGGAACGTTTCTCCTTTGAGAAGGATATCATTTCATTAGGTGACAAAAGTGAAATAATCCTGCTTTTCTGGGTTTGTGTGAACTCGACCTTATCCTGGCCCTTTGGGGAGTTCTTCGCAGGTTTTGAACTTATGGGTTTTGATATTGCAGGCTTTGGCTTTACCGGTATGTTTGTTGCTGGTGTGACATTAGGCTGTGCTTTGACAGCTTGTTCAGGGCTCTTTTCGGCCGTTTGCCTTTGAACTGCCGGTTGACTGGCAATGTCTGCTACTCCAGGTATGTTGGTATCAGGCATTTCAGTGGAGATAGGATCGTAATATGCAGTCTGTACAGTTCTTACTGTTACCCGCACCTCATCTTTTTTTGAGGTCTTATTAGAGAAGTCCTTTATTGCTGATTCAGTAAGTCTGCATTTTTTACAAGGCTTGTGATATTTATGATTACGAAGAGACCTTGCAGAATGGCTGGATTTGGAGTTCCTTATTTGGATGACCTCTCCACAGTCCATTGTTATTCGCAGGTATTTTTGTGATGTCTCGCAACTTTTAACGCCGTGCAGGTAGCCACTTCTTGATACCCACATTCCCGTCTTAGATATTAACAGGTCTAATGGTTTGCGTTCCGTGTTATCAACTCCTTAGTTAACATCGTTCTTTGAGCATTTCCTAGAATCCAAGGTATTCAAGTATCCAATTGCTTCCGGCTATCTTTGTGAATGACATTTGTTTATCTCCTTTTTGTGTAGATATATCCTCTATAGTAAATGTTTTCAATAATATTGAATGGATATTTACCCATCTAATTTGCGCTTATTTTAGTTGGGCTATGTGGAAACTTAGTTATCGCCATATATATGTATTCCCCACAGATGCTCGTATTTAAATGTTTCGATTAATGCCTTGCAATACAACGAGATTGTCTAATTAGTGCATTTAGAATAACCGTAAAACACTATCCGCATTTTCTTACAAACAGCGGCGCACCAATATGTAGTCTAGATCCGGACGCTCTGCCACACGCGTGCGTTTTTATTGAGGGTATGGACTTACCATCAAAAGATGTGCGGAAAAGTTGTATGATAAAAAACGCGGAAAGGTTATAACCTCACTTATGCGGCAAAACTAGTTACGGCAGTTTCACACCAATTTAGACTTGTCAGCTCTGTTAATATGGAAAGCCATCCACACAGCGTGCACAGATGGGGGTTACTGACGAGACCATGAAAGGCCAAGTGCTCACTATCAATGGTGTTGCAAGACAAATATCAAAAGCTCACTCATCACTTTTTTTGTCATGCTTGGTCAATCTATAGTTGTACAAAGCTATCTCGATAGTTGTACGCAGATCGTTTTCCCCAAACGGCTTAAGGATATATCCATAGGGTGCGGTGCTCTTTGCTCTTTCAAGGGTCTGTTCGTCCGCATAGGCAGTTAGATATATGATAGGGATGTCCATTTTTTCACGTATGTACCTTGCAGCTTCTATACCATCTATCTCTCCTTTGAGCATAATATCCATCAGCACAAGGTCTGGAGAAAGTGCCTCCGCTTTGTTTATAGCATCCTCTCCTGTTGAAGCCACACCGGGTACAATATAGCCCAGTTTCTTCAATCTTCCTTTTATCTCAAGGGCTACTATATTTTCATCTTCGACAACCAGAACTTTGATCCCTTCCATTCTAACACCTTCAGTTTGAACCATCTTTTGCGAACAAGATGCTAAAAACGGTTCCCTCTTTTGTTTTTATTTCAATAGTCCCGTTTATCTGTTCCACAAGGGTCATAACAAGCTTCAATCCCAGTGAATTATTATTTTCAACATCTATATCATCCGGCAGTCCTACTCCATTATCACTTACCTGTAACAGGATATCTTTATTTCGGTCCTCTATAATGACACTTATCTCTCCGTGTTCCCCATCCTGGAATGCATACTTGAGTGAATTTGAGATGAGTTCGTTTATTATGATACCCAAGGGCAATATCTGGTCCATGGAAAGTGTGATATGTTCACCTTTGAATCGTATCATGACCATATCCTTCCTCATGGGGTATGCATTCATTATATCTTTCAGGAGCTTGCGGGTGTATTCCATAAAATCGATCTCCTTGGAACTCCCGGTCTTATAGAGTCTCTCATGGACCAAGGCCATGGATCGGATGCGGTTTGTACTATCCCGGAAGGCCTCTACCACTTCACTGTCCTTGAACCTTTCTGATTCCAGAAATAGCAGGGATGAGATTATTTGGAGGTTATTCTTGACCCTGTGATGTATCTCCTTCTCACGCATCCTGTCAGCCTCATGTAGCGCCCTTTCAGCTTTCATACGCTTATCTGTTGCATGCAACAAGGCCTTCCGTGTTTCTTCTATTCCCTTTGTGAGTACTTCAAAGTCGCCTTCCCCATGTATAGAGACTTCCTTGGAAAGGTCGTTCTCTTGAATGGATTTTAAAACACTGTTAGAGTCATCTATGACATTGTTCAGGTGCCTGGCCAAGTCATCCAGTGCATCTCCCATTAGTTTGAATTCCCCTTTAAGGTCCAGCTGGGTACGGGTTGATAGCTTTCCTTCTGAAAGGGCCCTTGTCATGCCTATAGTTTCACGGATGGGGATCACAAAAGCATCCAATATCCTGTTCAATCCAAGTGGGATACTTTTGAAATCAACATCAACATCTATATTTGCTCTGGGTTCAAGGTTCCCGTTTACAGCGTTATTGGCGATTTCTCCAAAATCTGAAACTATTTTTTTAATAGAATCTGTGATTGAGGATGAAACAATGTAGGCCAGAATGAGCATGAATGCTATAGCTAGCATTGAGATCATTGCCAGTTCATTTATAAGGAACCTAGAACCAGCAAATATCTCTTCTTTTGGGATGACAAGAAGTAAAGAGTAGTTGCCAGTTCTAATAGGTTCATAGAAAAAGATGACAGACTTTCCAGTGGCAGGGTCCAATGTTTCAAAAACGCCTCCTGTTCCTTTGCGGATGTTATCTGCAGCTTCTGATATTATGGGGTCGTTAAAATCATATAATGTTTTATTGTTTACCCATTCACCGTTGATCGGGTGTGTGACAAGCATTCCTTTGCTGTCTGTGATAAAAGCGTATCCTGTATCGTAAACTTTTATGTTGCTCACTATCTCGTCCAGATATTTCAGCGAAACATCCACACCGACGATACCACAGAACTCACCGTTCTTCATAATGGGGGAAACATAACTGATTATGCAGTTGTCTTGATAGTAATAAGGGTCAGTTACAGTATCTTTGAGCCTGCTTTTGGGTAATTGATAATAGTCCCAGGTATCATAGCCGACCAAAGGACCAAGTCTGCTCTTTCCATCAACTATGTTCCAGTTGGGAATGAATCGTCCTGTATTGTCATGTCCTGGCTTTCCTGCATATTCAGCATCCCTTCCATCAAAGGCATTGGGTTCGTATGCCACATAGATGCCTGCTGTATTGGGGTTATGCAGGAGCAGGTTTTCTAACATCCGATTTACCTCGTCCCTGTCATTGGATCGATATTCTTCCATGGAACTTGCAAAAGACCTTACGATCTCCATATTCTTTTGCATTTCTCCATCAAGCTGATGTGAAGATGTCCTTGTAAGGGCAATAGCACCTGAATACGCTGCTTCTTTAGCCTGGGAGTTTACGGTAGATATAGTTACTACTGTTGAAACTGTAAGGATCAGTATAACCCCTATCACTGTATAGAGCATCAGCTTAAATCTAATTGGAGTACCTTTCCATTTCATTGACATGGTTATAAGTTAGTTTAAAATAAATATCTCACTTCTATTTGTTATTTTATGGATGCATTATCTTTATAGTAGTTGAATAGGTCCATGCCCCATTTTAGTGCACTCTTCTCGTTGCTTAACATATCCTGATGATCATATCTTTTGTTCTTATTAAAAAAACTGATAAGTAATGCTGTATCTGTTATGGTGAATGATGGGGGGGATATGTCTTCGGTCAGGCAATATATCTCGGTGTTACCCTGGATCATGATGTCATTGAGTAGCTTCTCAAAATTATCCATCATGGTCTGATATACACCTTTTGTCACTACCAGGGATATTTTGTTACCTTCTTTGACGGAAATATTGTACATGTGAAGGTGTTCGGGATAGAAGAAAGATAATACAGATATGATATGTTTTGTCTTTGAAGCACTAAGGGTTATCTGTTGTGGCAACTGGAACATGTGGTTCATGTCCTGTTTAAGGAGTTCACATTTTCCAAGTTCACCAAGTCTCCTTGTGAAAGGTCGTGGTATATCTGTGAGATGTCGGCTTGTCCAGTATTCGATGTTATTTTGGAACAGACTTGTAAGCTGATATGCAGGCTTTGCGCTACTGCTGATTATCCTTCCAAGGTCCGAGAGAAAGGAAGTTCCATTTTCATGGATGAGCAACCCACTTTCTTTGAGCTCTTTTATAGGAAGCTGTAATGCCCTGATGTCCAGGTCAAGCTCTTGTGCAAGTTCTTCGTTGGTCTTTGGTCCTTCAAGTATGGATAGTAGTATCTGTGTTCTTTTTTGTGAGAACCACACTATATCGACCATTGGGAAAGATGACATGAAGGCCTCTCAGATCTCTCTTAATTTTGCATTTTTTTGTTCGATCTCCTTATGATGGTAGATCTTAGTCGGTATTGTTCTATAAGTTCTTCACCCCAGAGCACTGCGCTTCTATCAAAGCTTAGGATGTCTCTGTGTTCGTAACGACCTTCGTTATTGAAGATGCTGAAATAAAGGAATTTTTCAGTAACACATAGTATTGGAATATTGACATGTTCATTGACAATGAATATATTCGTATTTGAAGATGAATTTAATTTATCAGCCAGTTCTTCAAAATCGTTTTTGATCCTTTCAAGCAAGGAAGGTACTACAAATAATGAAAGTTCATCGGCCTTCTCTATTATATCAAGACAGAGAGAGGGATATGTTGGATGCATGTAGGATTTTAGCATCTTTATTTCTTTACATCGCAGGACGTTGTCCTTGAATTCACGGGGGAAATCATATATATTGTGCAGACCCGGCTCTATCAGATAATAGTGGCCCAGTTCTCCAATTCTTTCGGATAGGATATCTGGGATCCCTCTGAAGTCTCTGGTATTCCAAAAATCACAGTGCTCATCTATTACTCTTGCTGTGTCAAGGAATATTTTCATGTTGTCTACAAGAAGTTCACCTATTGGTGTCAAGGTAAAGCCCTGTTTCTCTTCCAAGACAATTTGGTCTTTTTTGAGCTTTCTTATATGGGGCATTATCTCTCTGGAGGATACGTTCAGAGACCTCTTTATGCGTTCTATGTCCTGTATCCCCTCTGCTAACAGGGACAGCAGTTTGATCCTTTTTTCAGAGAACCATAATGTTCCGGTGAGTTCTGGTTGCATGCTACCTTGTGTGAGTGCTGATCCTATCAGTAGTCAACATCGATGGCTGATACTTTTGCTGATATCTTCCTGCTTATGTATACAGGATTCTGTTCTGTTCATCTATTCAATATGTAGTGATATAAATATTATGGTATGGTACTAATCTCATCACTTATTGGTTATCTCTTACTTTTGGAAAAATCCTGTATTATTGTATAAATAGCATATCATTAAGCATATCATATTACTTAATCTAAATCATATATACTGTTTATTTCACTAATGTACTTGATAAATCATAATCTAGTTAAATTCACATATCATATGTTAAATCACATAACCATTGCAAATTCATATTGTACTAGCCATATCTTAAATCGATGGAAAAATGTCCATGGATCATTCTATATTTCAAAAAGAGATACGCTGTACTTAGGAAGTATCCAGATTATGGGTATATTCCTTTATGACTGCATTTATATCTCGTGCTGATATTTTCCCGGTTTCCGGGCAGCATGGATGTAAAAAAAGGAGAAAGAGGTAGTTAAATGGCAAAACAACAGATTTTAGACAATCTTAGAGATGCAATAGTAAATCGAAATATCAACGGTGCTGTAGATGGCTCAAAGGCCGCATTGGCAGCAGGTATCTCAGCTTTTGATGCTATCAACAGTGGTCTTGCAGTAGGCATGACTATTGTTGGTGAGAAGTTCGAAGCAGCAGAGATCTATCTTCCACAGATCATGATGTCTGCAAAGGCAATGAACGCAGCAATGGAAATACTCACCCCTGAGCTGGCAAAGGAGAAGACCGGAGAGGGCGTTGGAGTAGCTATTACCTTCGTTCAGGAAGGAGACATCCACGACATAGGCCACAGGCTCGTATCAACAATGCTTGGTGCAAGTGGCTTTAAGATCGTAGACCTTGGTGTAGATGTCAAGAATGAAGTAATCCTTGAAGAGATCAAGAAACACAAGGGCGAGAAGATCATCCTGGTCGGTTCTGCACTTATGACAACATCCATGCTCGGACAGAAGGACACCATCGCAATGCTCAAAGAAGAGAAGATGAGAGACAGTGTTAAGGTAATGTTCGGTGGCGCACCTGTTAACAAGCAGTGGATAAAGGACATCGGCGCTGACGCAACTGCAGAGAATGCAGCAGAGGCAGCACGTGTAGCACTTGGATTAATGAAGTAAGGAGGTAAAGAAATGTCATTCAAGAACTCAGTTGACTGTTATGCAATTTACGACCGTGCAAAGACAGGCGAGAAGATGTCCCAGGACGATTGGGACCTGATGACCATCCCAATGACCGCAATGGAGCTCAAGGACAAGTACAAACTTGACTTCAAGGGTCAGTTCATCCCAACCGACAAGGATGCAATGGAGAACCTGTTCAAGGCAGGATTTGACATGCTCCACAAGTGTGGTATCTTCTGTACAAACACCAGCCGTGTCATAAAGTACACCGAGGATGAGATCTGGGACGCAATCAACAACGTTCAGAGGCAGTTCTCACTCGGAACCGGCAGGGACGCTGTAGTCGTTAAGAACAGAAAGGCCGGCGACAAGCGCAAGCCAATCATCCAGGGTGGCCCAACTGGCTCTCCAATATCTGAAGACATGTTCATGCCAGTTCACATGAGCTACGCTCTTGAGAAAGAAGTTGACACAATTGTCAACGGTGTCATGATGACCGTACGCGGAAAGGCACCAATACCAGGAAGCCCATACGAGATCCTTGCAGCAAAGTCCGAAGGCAGGCTCATCAAGACTGCATGTGCCATGGCCGGAAGACCAGGCATGGGCATATAGGGACCAGAGACTTCCCTGTCCGCTCAGGGAAATATATCTGCTGACTGTGCCGGCGGCATGATCTGCAGTGACAGCCACGAGGTATCCCAGCTCAATGAGCTTAAGATCGACCTTGAGGCAATAAGTGTGATATCCCACTACCAGGGCAACAGCGACATCCTCATGGATGAGCAGATGCCGATCTTTGGTGGCTATGCCGGTGGCATAGAGGAAACCGCAATCGTAGCAATTGCAACACACCTTAACGCATTCGTAATGAGCAACGCAACCTGGCACCTTGACGGTCCGGTCCACATCCGCTGGGGATCAACCAACACCAGGGAAACCCTGATGATCGCAGGATGGACCTGTGCAACCATTTCCGAGTTCACAAACATCCTCTCAGGCAACCAGTACTACCCATGTGCAGGACCATGCACTGAGATGTGTCTGCTTGAAACTGCAGCACAGTCCATGAACGACACAGCATCCGGCCGTGAGATCCTCTCCGGTGTCGCAGCTGCAAAGGGTGTCGTCCAGGACAAGACCACCGGTATGGAAGCCAGAATGATGGGTCAGGTAGCTCAGGCAACCGCAGGCATGGAGATCTCCGAGGTCAACAAGATCCTCGACAAGCTCGTTAAGCTCTACGAGAACAACTATGCAACCGCACCACAGGGCAAGACATTCCAGGAATGTTACGATGTTGCAACCGTAACACCAACCGATGAGTATGTCAAGGTCTTTGAGGGCGCACGCAAGAAGCTCGAGGGCCTGGGCCTGGTCTTCTAAACCTGAATTCGAAACCAATTTACGACTAAGTTATGCCGGCTTCATTGCCGGCTATTTTTATTATAGGGGAAATCATCATGAGAGACTTCAATAAGAGCATGCTGAAGTTGTTCATACTTATATTCTTAGTTAACTTGCTGATTCCAACAGCTGCACTCGCTAAGACCCTTGAAGAAACCTATTCAACACCTGTTGGTGAGAAAGGACTAACAGAGGACACAACTCGTCTGCAAGATGATATGCACAAGTGGAACAAGAACATGGATGTCTGGTTCATGTTAATGTTGGTCGCATTCTTGATGCTGTTCATCAAAAAGTTCGAGTGGGGTGTATGTCTTGCTGTTCTGCTTACCACGGCCGGAAGTTTCCTGACATACATGGGAATACAGGAATTTGTGTTTGGTAAATTCGTCTGGACCCAAGATGTAACTCTGTATGGTCTATTCTGTGCTATTACAGTAGTTATAGCAATAGGTGTGTTCCTAGGCACTGTCAAGATGTGGCAGTACTTCCTTGCAGGAGTGTTATTTGCACCAGCTTGGATCTTGGTCGACTGGTGGATGTTCACCTTCTTGGAAGGCGTAGCAGACCCAGGAGGATCGATGCTGGTCCACATGGCAGCAGCTTACTGGGGCTGGGGTGTAATACTCACTCTTAGGGAAAAGAGAGCATTTAAGATACCTGTCGTCACCACGACACACAGTGTATCATTCGTGTGGCTCGCATCCATGTTGCTGTGGGTACTGTGGCCCTCATTCGTGACTGCTCTGTTACCTGCAGACCAGGCTACCTGGGCAATGTTCACCTGTTACATGGCTGGCTTTGGTTCTATCATAGGAACCTATATCATGTGCATGGTGCTGGAGAAAAAGATCAACCCTCTTGTCTTCACATATGCAATGCTGGCAGGTCCTGTAGCAATAGGATCACCATTGATATCAGTAGGCCCATGGACTGCACTTGGAATTGGTCTTGTCGCTGGTTTGATATCTGCAACATGTTTCATCAAACTACAGCCATGGCTCTGTGAAAAGTTGGGTGTTCTCGATGTAATGGGAGTTCACAACCTGCACGGAGTACTTGGTGTCTTTGGTGCAATTTGTGGAGCTATCTTTGCTGGAGCAATGGTCAACATCACAAGTCTGATAGGGGTTATAGTAATTTGTCTTGTGACCGGAGGAATAACCGGAATTATCCTCAAGGCTACAAGAGGTAAGATGGACATCAGCGAAATGATGACTGATGAAAGCGATTTCATCGGCTGGAGAGCTGAGCCCATTGTAAGCGATGATGGAAAGATCATTGTGCAGCCTTAAGCACAATTTTCCATCTTTTCTTTTTTTTTGCTCTTTTGTTTTCTGTCATTCTCATATATCATATTCACATACAGGTAGTTATGACGCGCAATGAAGATATTTTGGAAGCATTGGTAGATGCTATAAGGTCTTGCAGGAAAGATGAGATCATAAGGTCGGTCAATTTAGCAGTAGATTCAGGTATTGGACCTGCTAGGATAATCTCAGAAGGATTTGCCCAGGGCGTGCAGGAATTATCCATGCTATTCGATCAGGGAAAACTATTTCTCCCAAACCTTATCATTGCAGTGGATGCCATGCAGGCTGGTATGGATATACTTGATGGGGCCGGAAAGACTTACATTGGTTTAGGTGTCATTGTCAATGGAACTGTTGAAGGTGATATCCATGACATTGGTAAAACACTGGTCTCCGGCATGTTAAGAGCCTCAGGTTACATAGTTTATGACCTTGGTTGCAATGTTCCTTTGCAGGATTTCATTGATAAAGCAAAAGAAACCGGTGCTCATATCATAAGTTTGTCTGCACTTACTACGATATCCCTGAGCAAGCAACAAGAGCTCATCACTATGCTCAAAGAGCAGGGTTTTCGGAATAATGTCATGGTCATGGTCGGCGGAGCTCCAGCAAGCCAGGAATGGGCTGATAGGATAGGTGCTGATTGCTATGCTGAGAATGCGGTCGAGGCCGTGGAAAAGGTCAAGGCCCTCATTAAAGTCAATCAATGACTCTAAAGGCGATAACAAGCTCTCTACATTTAGCTCCTCCCTATCATAGAGGGCACAGGGCCTAATATGTAGTTATCCAACTCCATATTTTTACTATGGTTTGTCTAGTCAGAATTTCGCTTTATATTCTTATCGTTATTTGTAAGCATACTCCATTTTTCACGTTAACTCCTATATAATGTCCGCCCCTCGGGAAAAACGCGCGCGATTGGCGGCGAGCCGGGGCTTGGACTGTAAAAAGGTGCCACGTCTTTCATTATAGATCTAGCACGCGTTTGTTGTTAATTGATCATATGTCAGAAATGGAGAAAATATGAGCTAATTACAACCTACTATGGGTTGTGAGATAAAGGCAATCTATATATTATCAAAGTCCCAACTCTG
>CAZBJM010000025.1:24461-24758 GCA_964492225.1 uncultured Methanosarcinales archaeon | reverse complement strand
ACAGACTTCACCTACCAGCTTAAGATGCACCCATGGAAAGCTTATTATGGTGAAAAGTTCTCCTGCAGAGTGTTCAATACCAGTGACTCAATGGAGTATGATATGTTGAACAATTGCACAATATCCAATGAAGACCAGACCATCACCATATTTGGAAGTGATGCAGGTGGAAGTATGTCGAATACCACCAGTTATGAACTTATCTATAATGTGGACTTCAAGTCCCACATAGGTCCTGCGCCATTGGAGAAGGACCCTCTGCAGAAACAGCCAATCCCATCAATGCGCAAGGCTTTA
>CAZBJM010000025.1:15432-24451 GCA_964492225.1 uncultured Methanosarcinales archaeon | reverse complement strand
TGCAGGTGGAAATAATAACATCTTACATAAACCTCTTCAATGGTCTGTTCACTCCCCCAATGCCAATAGCCAATGTGCAGTTCAAGGTAGAGCAATTACAAACGGCCAACGGGACCCAATACCCGCGTAGCTATGTCATACTGGATGCTTCAGGATCTATGGACAAGGATGGTGGATCCATCACGAATTATCGCTGGGCAATATGGAACGACAATGGTAATGAGTCACTCTATGATTACAACCTGTCCGGTATGGTCGTCAGACCAATGATCGATCCATATGTACATAGGAATGTGATCATCGATCTTATGGTGACAGATGATTCTGGAATGCATTCAAAGCTTAGCCAGGTCTCAGGTAATCTGACGCTGCCATTATAAGAAAAGAAGTTGTACCAGAAGTTGTACCATGAGTGAAAAAAGAAAGATACAGCTAACAGGTGGTTCCACCTATATCGTTTCATTACCAATAATGTGGGTACGCCAGAATGGATTGACAGCCGGTGACACAGTTTCCCTTTCAGTGAGGGATGACCAGTCATTGGTGGTCACAGCCGAACCTGGACCTGATGATAAGGTACAGCGCTCAGTGATAGAGATATCTCCCTCCGGAGACAGTGAGGATGATTTCAGATTACTGGTGTCCAATTATCTGTTGGGCTATGATGTCCTTAAGGTCGTATCACGTAAGGGTTTTACAGCAGCAGAAAGGAAGTTCCTGGCTGATGCCGCCCGCAAGAGGTTAATGGGTATCGAGATAGTGGAAGAGTCCGATACCGAGCTTGTATTGCAAAGCCTGTTGAACTATCAAGAGATATCCATAAAGAAATCCATGAGCAGTATGGAAAGGATCATTTCTTCCATGCTCGATGATGCGTTGCGGGCCCTTAAGGAACATGATGTGGACCTGGCAAATGATATCATCCAGAGGGATGATGATGTTGATCGATTCTATCTGCTCACGATAAGACAGTTACGAGCAGCCCTTGAGGACCCTTCCATGGCCCAGAAGATCGGTATTGTCAAGCCCAGGGATTGTTTAAGCTATAGGATGCTCACAAAATACATGGAGCATATCGGTGACCACGTGCAGAGGATAGCTGTAAATATTGTGGAAATGGAACTCCCGGTGGATGCAGGGGATGAGGTGTTCAAACTTGGAAAACTCACCCATGGTCTTTTCAGGGACTCCATCGAGGCTCTTTCGTGTAAGGACCTGTCTTTTGCTAACAGCCTGATAAAGAGCTCAAAGAAATTATCGGGTCTTGCTACCCTTATATGTAACAGTGAATGTGGAAAGGGCAACAGTGACGATGAGCATAAACGCAATATAATAGGGAGTCTACAGCGTATCGCAGAGTATAGTGCAGATATAGCCGAGATCTCCATCAACATGGGTTCGATGCAAGTACAGGATAGTTCCTGTTGATGTCCATGGTGTTCAGAGCAGACCCATGCATTCGAAAAGACTTATCTTTACACAGATGACCATCAGATTATTGATCACCAGCACAAGGCCAAGGAAGCTTATTCCGTTCTTTGATATTGCCCACAGCATGGATGAGGCCCGTGTCCCCGGGGCATTGATGCTATGATATGCCCAGAACACAACTCCCATTATCATTATCTTTACTATGACCAGGGACAGAAAACCATATTCTCCCAGTAGGCCAGCCAGGAATCCGTTCTCCTCAAAACCAACGCCACTATTGAGTGCGTGGAACGTAGTTAGGAAATCCCCTACAATGTACAGTAAGAGAATGTATCTGACATCATGGATGAATTTTGTGATCTCATTGACATTGAATATACTTTTGTTGATCGTTTTTGAAAGCATAATATAGAAAATCGTATGCTCATTAATATCAACAGTATGTAGTCACTATTCCATTCTATGTACATGTAATTCCTGAATGCACATCTTTTTTTGTTTCGTTCAAGTTAACCTTCTTTATCTGATCTTTCAGGCATCGGTCAAAGTATCGCCTAATGGTATGTTTTGTGCAGTTTGGACCATGTGGCGGGAGGTCATGCGCGCGCGAAAGCCGTGGACAGCGCTTGAACATTTAGTTGGGATGCCGCGCATTTTTTGAAATATGAAACAATACCTCAAAGGAATGATAGCTATCAAACTTGGGATCCACGACCCGCAAAGGTAGATTGGAGTTCCTGTTCACCTTACACGAAAGGTAGCACCAAGGGAGTGTACTATATCAGAGCATTTATCGATATCTATTGCAGGCATGCCAACAACGGTCATCTGGGTTCGAATTCCAGCTTTTACAGCATCCCTGGCAAATTCAAGTACCGCATCATATGCATTTTTAAATACCGGGGAACATAGCTCATCGTATTTTTCAGCGGTCTCAGCGTTCAGGCTTACGGAAACAGAGTACAGGCCAGCATCTTTAAGCTCTGCTACTACATCTCTATCAGGGTACATGAGCCTAGCATGACCATTGGTGTCCAAGCGTACATTTTTCCCCATATCACAAAGCCATCTGGTGACCTTGAGCACGATATCCAGTCGACATGTTGGTTCGCCAAAACCAGTGAACACCACTTCTTTATATTTCTTTAGGTTTGTGTTCTCAAGTTCATATATGATATCTTCATATGTGGGTTCTTCTGATAACCATAAGTGATAACCATAGATACCATCACATAAGTTACGGATGCAGAATACGCAGCTTGCAGTACATCGATTGGTAATATTAAGGTAGAGGCTTCCGCGGGACCCATAGGTAATGGTCCCTCCGGTGAAGGGTGTCCTCTCCTGTTTCTCGTCCTTAGCACCGGCACTTTTCAATCGGTCTTTGGTATCTGGTCTCATCCCATTCTCCTTCTGTCACTATGGTGTACTGCGTTCTAGGAAGTCCTTTGAGGAAATACATCCACGCTTCAATGCCATTTTCAAGTTCGATGATCTCTCTGGAGTACCAACTTCCTTCATAGTGGTCCAGTCGCTCAAGTAGCATCACTCCAGTTTCTCCATTGGTACTATACAGTTCCCCATGTATACGGGAAACCTTTCTATCCCTTATGACCCCAGGAAAACTACCCATGTCCAGCATGGCAAAGCATTCTTTTGTGTGGGTCTGGCATATGAAGTTGGCGCCCTTCATCAGAAGATGCTTCGAACATCCTCGTTTCAGTGTGCCGTACACAAATATGTACATTCACTCAAGTCCTACATTGAGTTTGATGAGCACCTTTTTCACAGCAGCTGGCAGTTGCCCACATTGGATAGCCTTCATTTGTTCAGGTGATATCATCCGGATGGCAGTGCTCATGAGCTTGTTTGAAAGCATTAGCTTATCCATGAGCTTGCGGACATAGACCGCTGTCATTATCTCTATCCCCATCTGCTCTCTCCATCGTTTATCGTAGTCTGTGAGGTGGCATTTGCCTTCCAGGTGGTCCGCTGCAGTCTCACCTGCGATCTTGCCACCCACCATTGCTGTGGATATGCCTCCTCCATTGGTTGCGACCAAATGACCTGCGGCATCACCTGCTATGAGCGTATCCTTTGTTGCGGTCACTTTTGGTGCACCTCCAACAGGGACAATACCAGCCACAACACCCAGTATGGATGCTCCATCGAGGAGCTTGCTTGCTATAGGATGCTTATACATGAACCGGTTCAGGTAATCCCTGGCACACAAGCCTTCGCCGAACATGGCCTCACGGGTACCAACACCGATATTAGCGGTATCATCTCCCTGGGAGATTATCCATGCATAGCCTCCTGGCACGTATTCCCTGCCAAAGTACATTTCCACAGCTTCTCTGTCTATGTCCACTCCACAGAGCTCATATTCGAATGCTGTACCTACGCTCAGGGGGTCTCTGGTCCTTTGCATATCGTTGGCCTTTGCAACTATGGAATTTGGCCCATCGGCTCCTATTACAACTTTGCCACTGACCGTATATTCTCCGAATGCACCATCCATTTTGAGCTCAGTGCCCTTCACTTCTGTTACGTTTGTCCCGGGAAGTAGGTGGGCACCTGCCTTTGCGGCCTGTTTTGCCAGATATCTGTCAAAACGTCTTCTGTCAATGGCATCACCATCGACCTGGAATTCTTTACTGTATCCATCCGGGGCTATGAATCGCTGCCAAGAGGTGCTAGTATGGATGCACGATGCAGGTATCTCTTCAAGTGTGAAGGGCAGTTCTGCATTTGGGACCAGTTCATGCAGTGTTTCTTTATGAGGCATAAAACCACCGCATTGAAGTGGTGTGCCTATATCCTTTTTCTTATCCAGCAGAAGTACTGACAGCCCTCTCTTGGCTGCATACATGGCTGCTGTTGAACCGGCCGGACCGGCTCCTACTACAACAATATCATATGTATCATCGGGTCTCATGGCTGCCTCTGGCACTGTACATCATGCTTGATGTATATACAATTTGTTAGATATGACTTTGTCAAATATATATCAGTATTTGTCCGTGGTCAGTTTTTCTCATTTGTGGTGGTGTACATGGTTGTACAGAGCACTTTTTTGAAGAGGCCTATACAATGATGCGCTTAAGAATGAAGCAGGACATTATTAAATATATTTATATAATAATACATATTATAGTTATTATATTTCTGTAATATCGGGCATCTTCCATGCAACCCTGAGTTACAGTTCCTCTCAAAAGGGTGTGATAACATCGCGAAAATCAGCTTCTATGATAATATAACAGTTCTTGACCAGGTTGAAAAAGAAAATATAAAGATCGAGATCCTACAATACAATTCACTTGCTGGAAGTAAGGATGTCCATCTTGCAGAGGACCTGTACTTTGCGCAGAGGGCAGGCATGTCCCTTAAACAGGTGAAAATAACATTGAACGGAGGGGCTGTTACTGTGGAGCCCGGTGCCCTTTATTTCCACAAGGGGAATATAGGATGTGACGGCAATGTTGGTGGTTTGGGTGGTATTGCCAAGGGCATACTGAAAAAAACGCTTACCAACGAAACGGTCTTCAATCCATTGTACAAGGGTGTAGGTGAGGTCTTCCTTGAACCAAGCTTCAGTCATTTCCTTATCGTAACATTGGAAAATGGCTCTATCATAGTAGATAAGGGAATATTCTTCTGTGCTGAAGCAGGTCTTGAGGTAAGCGTGGCCAGCCAGAAGAACATCAGTGCGGCTCTATTCGGAGGCGAGGGATGGTTCCAGACAAAGATAAGTGGTACAGGTGTCTGTGTCCTGGAAAGTCCTGTGCCGACATCTGAGATACTGAAGTACTCTCTCAATAACGAAAAATTACAGGTGGACGGGAACTTTGCACTTTTGAGATCTGAATCGGTAAAGTTCAGTGTAACAAGTTCAAGTAAGGGCATCACAGGTAAACTGACTTCTGGAGAAGGTCTCCTGCAAACCTTTGAAGGAACAGGTTCCGTTTGGCTTGCACCTACACAGGCTGTTTACAGGGCTATTTCATCGAATACTATCTCTTCAAGGGCCGAAGCTAGCTATAACCGCAATAATCCTGTTTGAAGGGAGCATTATTGTGCTATTTCTCCTGGGACTGCCAAAAGGTTCTTAAAGAAATATGAGTATAGCGTGCAGGTAATTATCTGTATTCAATAATCATTTCAACGAGTTGATCAGTTTGGCAATCGAGAAAGGCGATTTTATAAAGCTCAAGTATACAGGAAAGTTCAATGGTAATATCATTTTTGATACCACCGATGAACAGGTAGCAAAGGATAACGATATCTTTAACCCCAATGGGGTCTATGGCGGAGATATCATTGTTGTGGGTACCGGTCAGACCATTTTGGGTCTTGATGAGGATATAATTGGTAAGGAACCAGGATACACTGGTACAGTGGTCATCCCTCCTGAGAAGGCTTTTGGTAAGCACGACCCATCCCTTGTGGAAACAGTGTCCGTGACCAAGATACAGGACCAGTTCAAGGATGGGAAGCCATACCAGGGCATGCAGGTCGAGGTCAATGGCAAACGCGGTGCTATTGTTCAGATCATTGGTCGCAGGGTACGTGTGGACTTCAATCATACCCTTGCAGGCAGAGAGATCGAATACGAGTACACCATTATGGAAAAGATAGAGGACAGGTTGGCAAAGGTGAAGGGAATGCTTGCCCTTTACACAGGTCATACCACTATCGATGTCGAGGTCACAGATGATCTTATCCGCATAGTTACTCCTTTTGAGCTCAGCTTCAATCAAAGGTGGATAGTTACCAAGATGAGGATCGCCAATGAGCTCATTGAGAGGCTTGGTATTCCAAATCTTGAATATGTTGAGAAACATCCATATGTGGCGCCAAATGCTACAAACCAGAATAGCGAAGGAGAGGAGTAAGCCTCTCCATCTTTTTTTTAACTAATGTTCATCTATTCAGCTTTAAAGGAAGCACTAGCCGCTGCGCATGCCACGCTCTTATGTGGTGGATGTCCGTCCTGAATAAAGACCAGGGGTCTGTAACCATCATACACCGGGGCATGGTCCCATTTATTGACACCAAGTGCCGGTCAAAACGTGCGCGCGCAATAGGTGCACGGGCCCATGAAATAGGCAATAATGCCCTCAAAATGATGATCTAAAATAAAAGTAGTTTTTTTTAGAATCAAAAGGCTTATATCTCTATCTGCTCTTTATGCATCATCAGGATGCTGAGGTAGCCCAGCGGTCCACGGCGCCGGTCTTGAAAACCGGTGGTGTTCACGCGCCTCGGGAGTTCAAATCTCCCCCTCAGCGCTTATGTTCTTTCTCATCTTGTTCTAAGGGAATACAAAAGGTTCAGGATTTCACTGTTCTAAAATAATTCGTCCCGTTATCGGTTTCTATGAACACTTTACTATATTCGAATTTTAGTTAAAAGGAGTAGGGAAATACACATTAAAATGGATGACGTATCTCAATGAGATATTACTACTTGTGCGTCAGCTCAAATATGATATTTCGGCTCGATGAACTGTGAGTAGTTACCTAAAATGCCTGTTATTATAAAAATTTTGATAAATCAAGTCATTTAAATTTAATGTGTCAACATGTGCATAGTTTTCGTGTCTTTAAAACAAACTAATTTCGTAGCAAAACCTTTTTTTTCTTAACTTGTATATCAGTCTATGATATCAAATATCGGAGGGAAATTAATGAATGATTGTCCTCATTTTCACGTTAGAAAGCGTACATTACTGGCTCTTGCCGGCTCTATCTGGATGATAGCTGGGCTTTCAGTTGTGCGTCTTGGGCTTTTGTCTTATACACAGATGCACCCGATCACTCTGATCCATATTTTGCTATCACTTTTTGTGTTTTTCCTGTTTGAACTTATGTTTTATAAGATGAGCAAAAAACACACATATCGCATAAATGGCTATGAACAAAAAACAAAACCTGTCTGGCACTTCTTTGATCTGAAGGCATATTGTATTATGGCGATCATGATGGGAGGCGGCATTTGGCTACGCTCATCAGGTCTTGTTCCAACACCATTTATTTCGGTGTTCTATACCGGTCTTGGCTTGGCGCTGGCAATGGCAAGCACTGTATTTTGGCAATCTTTTTTCCAATACTAAAATCAGCGCCTTCATAAAAATCGCGCATACAAAAATTTGGCATGCCAATTGACCTTTTTCTTTCTTTCAACCGCCCTATCCATGTGTATAATTCCCTATACAGCCATCTGTAGGCGTTAAAATTATCAATATTAAATCTTTCATATGCGCATCTTTCGTTTGATGAGGGTTATTCAAACTTGTATTTCTATCACATAAATGGTGGCGCCATGGTGCATGCGCACGAAAATCTTGAGTATTCATACTGCATTTGGGCATGATCTTTTGATTTTGAATGTGGTGCCGGTCACAGTACGCGCGCAAAGCAATGACGGGTGCACTTGACTAATTCTGCATAGGAGCACCATTTTCAACCCCAATTCACATCTATTGTGATATCACACATCTTCTTAATCCCCCAAAAGCTTGGACCTAATTCTGCCGTTTGGACTACTCATTTGCCATTAAAATAGTTCCAAAAGGTATGATCTATAAAATAGTACCTATTGCAGTTTTAAATCATTTTTAACGCTTTAATAGAGCTTTATCGTACTGTAAAAGCTTCACTTCTAAAATATCCTGTAAGCATGCTTTTATCAAAAAAAACCAAGCAGGTCATGTTGCTAAGACCTTGCTGGTAGAACGACTACCAGACAAGACCAAGAAGGACGATATTACCGTCGTGTACAGACACAATGCCCGAAGCCGACACCGGAAATTCCATAGCCTCCTCCGGGTAGAGGTATCTATTATGCAAGACCACAAACAAGCAGATCAAAAAGACAAAATGGCATCGTTCATTGATGATGAAGTACAAAAGGTGCCGATACTTAAATTGCATGATGTATGGAAAACATATGTCATGGGAGAAGTGACCTTTGATGCACTTCGATCGATAGACCTTACCATATATCAGGGAGAATTTGTAGTCATACTCGGTCCAAGTGGTAGTGGAAAGAGCACATTGATGAACCTTTTGGGATGCCTTGACCTTCCAAGCAGAGGAGTTGTCGAGCTTAGAGATACAGATATTGCTTCACTGGACGAATCGGAGCTTTCCCAGATAAGGGGGCAAATGATCGGCTTCATTTTTCAACAGTTCCATCTCATACCTACGCTCAGCACCTTTGATAATGTGATGCTGCCACTGGAGTTTCAGAACACCGATGCTGCTTTTGCACGCAAGAGGGTCGATGAATTACTAGAGCTTGTCGGACTTTCAGATAAGAAAAAGAACCTCCCGTCCCAACTATCCGGTGGGCAGAGACAACGGGTTGCTATTGCACGGTCCCTGGCAGCTGACCCCAAGCTCATCCTCGCTGACGAACCAACTGGCAACCTCGACAGCAGTACCGGTAGCTATATTCTTGAATTCCTAAGTGGACTGCACAAGGAAAAAGGAACGACGGTCGTCATAGTTACCCACGATCTTAGACCCGTGCAATATGCTGACCGTGTTATCCATATTGGTGATGGTATGGTGCAGAAGAT
>CAZBJM010000025.1:0-15332 GCA_964492225.1 uncultured Methanosarcinales archaeon | reverse complement strand
CCGATGCTCATGTTGGTCATAACAGTATCGGCACTCCTTATATCAACATCTGCAGTAGCATCTTCAGAAGCTGTGGTAGCTTCAAAAGAGGTCAGATCAGTTAGTTCTTATTATGCAAATGGAGTAAATATCAATGTAATGAGCCAGAACCCCTGCCCTGCAAGACCGGGGGAGGTCGTGGAACTTATACTAAGTGTGCAGAACCTTGGATATGACGACATTTCAAATATGGAGATCAGGGTCGATCCAGAATATCCTTTCTCCCAGGTCACTGGAGAATCACTTACAAAAAGTATTGCAAATCTGAAGGCACGTCAGGATGATAATGAACTGAGCAATGTCAAATTCAAGCTTAAAGTGAATGCAGATGCTCCAAAAAAGGTCTATGAGCTTTCAGTATATGCAAAAGATACAAAACGTGAAGCATCGGTAAAACATGTGGTATCTGTGGACATACAAGGCAAAGAGTATGCACAGATCGTTACTATCAGTAAATCCTGCATCGATATTGCAACAGTTGAACCACTGGATTTCATAATAACAAATACAGGCACCTCTCCTCTGAAAAATATGGCTGTGTCCTGGGAGGATGCAAGCGGTACTATCCTTCCAGTGTATTCTGATAATACAAAGTACATAAACTATCTTGATGCAGGCGAGTCGGTAAATGTATCATATGCGGTGATGGCAGATGTGAATGCAAGACCAGGGCTCTATCCGATAGACATCGATCTTTCCTTCCAGAACAGTGATACCAAAGCAAATAATATCCGTACAAAAGCAGGTATCTTTATAGGAGGGGATACTGATTTCGATGTGACATATTCGGAAAGCAGTGCCGGTATCGTATCATTGTCCATTGCAAATATAGGCAATAATCAGGCTTATTCTGTGAAAGTATCTGTTCCAGAGCAGGAGAATTTCAAGACAACTGGCACTAGTTCGAACATTGTAGGAAACCTTGAAAAAGGAGATTATACCATAACTTCATTTTCAATTTTGCAAAATACGCTTAATGCAAGTTCTTCATCCAACAAGGAGAATACAAAGTCCGTGCATGATGAGCTCAAGGTTTTGATAGAATATACGGACACAACTGGAAACAGGCAAACTGTTGATAAAACTGTGCATATTGGACAACTATCATCCGGAGCAGTGCAAGCTGTTCAAAATAAAGGCGGTGCACAATCATCCAGTACAAATTATCTCATGTATGGGTTTGGGATCGTGGTCTTGATAGCGATTGCTATCTACATTAAAAAGGCTAAGAAATGAAGGACCGCGTATGTTCAAGAAGATCTATCTTAAGCTTGCTGCAAATATCCTGTTCCACAGCAGGATACGGAGCTGGCTCACTATAATTGGTATTATCATAGGCGTTGGGGCAGTTGTGACGATTATAGCTGTCAGTGATAGCATGGCAGCTGATATGGAAAGCCGTCTTGCGGATATGGATATGACCGTTATTACTGTCACACCTGGCTTTACAAAGGCCTTTTCCTTTGGAGAAAGGCATGGTAGAGGACCGGGGGAAGCAGGCAGTGGAACAAGTACTAGTGATGTAAAGTTGACAGATAAGGATATACGTGCTTTGAAATTAATGGAAAATGTGGACTATATCTATGGGAGCATTTCTGGAAGAGAGACTGTATCCTTTATGGGTAAGTCGGCTGACCTCTCTATTACCGGTGTTGATGCACAGGTCTGGCAATATACCGTTGGCTATGAACTTGCTTCTGGGAGGTTGCTTGACCCCACTGATAAATATGTAGCGGTAATTGGTCACAGTATTGCTGAAAAGGTGTTCGATTCCCCGATTGGTCTGAACCGCATCATTACAATCAATGGCAAATCCATAAGGGTCGTTGGTGTGCTGGCTTCCGGAGAGAATGACCATGCTGTGATAATGCCAATATCTGCTGCAATCGATGTTATCGATGATGCAAAGAACAATGAATATAGTTCCATCGCCATAAAAGTAAACGATGTGTCCAATGTAAAAACTGTAGCCGAGGAAGCAGAAAAAAAGCTGCTACTCTCACGACATATCATAAATAAAAAGGATCAGGACTTTACAATCATTAATTCTCTTTCATTGGCAGAGTCCATGAATGCAATGTTGGCGTCGGTGAGCATTTTCCTTGGTGCCATTGCTGGTATTTCTTTGTTGGTCGGTTCTGTGGGTATAGCAAATACGATGTTCACATCTGTGATGGAAAAAACAAGGGAAATAGGTATCATGAAGGCTATAGGTGCTAGAAATTATGATATACTGATGATTTTTGTCATCAATGCGGCGCTTGTTGGATTTATTGGAGGGGTGCTTGGTGTTTTGCTCAGCTTTGTTTTGCTGGAAATGATGCCGTTGCTTGGGATACAGCTAAGTGGTGCTTCTATCAGTTCGTATCTTTCCCCGCGTCTGATACTTGCTGGTATTTCCATGGCTGTATGTATTGGAGTGATATCTGGAGCTATTCCTGCTTTTAATGCGTCGAGGATGAAACCGGTGGATGCACTGAGGTACGAGTGAGACCTCAGTTTTTTCTTTAGTGATGCTGTTAGCTTTTAGGTGACCACATATTTTCAAAAGATGTGTGGTCACCCTTTGTGTTTCTTCATTCCACTCCTTATTTGTTTGGTCCACTTTCCAACCCTTTCCTGTACTGTTCTACCAAAAACTCCATCGTATCTTCCAGTTTATCCTCACTTGAATATCTTTGTAGACAATGGTAATATCGTGCTCTATCCTCGAACAATATGTTGATAGGAGGGTATCCATGCTTGAGCAGGACATAGTTTAATAGCAACCTGCCAACCCTGCCGTTCCCATCCTCAAAGGGATGAATGAACTCGAACTGATTGTGGACAAGTGCCGCTAGTACAAGCGGTTTTAGCACATTGGCATTTTCCCTATACCATTCTGAGAGTTCTTCAAGCTCACCTTGTACCTCTTCTTTTGCAACTCCGCGATGCACCACTTCCCCGTAGGCATTACGGATCACTACCTCCACATCTCTGAAGCTTCCGGCAAATCTTTTTGTACCCTCAAAGCAAAGCCGATGCAAGGTTAGGATTAGTTCAGGTGTCAGCTCATCATTTGTATTTCTTATATGCTCCACAGCTTTTGCTACATTGATAGCTTCTTGCTCATCAAGTCCTCTGGAATTTTTGGGGTGTTTGAGCAATTCGTGTACTTCATTAGCACTTACTGTTGAACCTTCAATGGCGTTGGTATTAAATACGAACTTCTCAGTGAACACCCTCCATCCTTCCACATCCAGATGCGCAATATGTATTTCACTGTCGTACATGTTCAGTCGCTCTATCTCTTTGCGTGTGAGGGAGAACTTCAGAAGACTGGTACTGACCTGTATCTGTGCCTCAATTTCCTTTTCAGCCTCTTCTCTGCGCTTTTCTATCTCGGGCTCGGAAAGGTTGAGACCTAGGTATTGCCTTATCTTCTTTGTCTTTTTTCCAACGCGGTAGGAGTGAGACAGGTAGTATTTTGTATTGTTTCCTTGTTTTCTCCTTTCAATATGCATACTATAATAGGTGACCACATTCTATTTAGTTATTTGTGGTCACCTGCAAATGACCTATGCGGGGAGTATCAAATGCATGTGTCTCTGCAAGGAAGGGATAGAGAAGGAGTACAGGCTTTTTATATGTATAGTAATTCTGATCTCCCTATGTCTTGCCATTTAAAGCTCAATATTCCGATATAGGGCATAGAATAAATTACTTCTCGAAAGATTAAAGTGCTTTTATTTTATTGTCAATAATGCAGAATCCACTATAATGAAAAATTAGAGTGCTACTTTACGTAGTTTTTTAATCTCTGCAATTGTTTTCTCATCAATTTGTGGTTTTGTTGCAATATATGGTTCTAAGGTTGATTCTTCATTCAACAACTTTTTTATATTCAATGTTTCTTGATGTTTTTGTGTATTGTTGTATTTGTTTATGTCTTGTCTGTTTACAAATCCTCGAACTAAGGCTTCTTGTTCTGAAACTTTATGATAACCATAAGTATCTTTACTGAACATGCGATATGTTTTCTCTTTTTGTGAGATTTTATTCCAGGTATCTGAAGGAAGTCTGGGTGGTATATGATTCATACCAAGGATATCAATTCCAAAACCTGTAGATATAAAGTCCTTCGCTGCAATTTCTACTGCATTTTTAGCAAATTTACCTTCATAAGAATTGATCCCATACAAAAAAGCCTCTTCAGACAGATCATACTCCTTAATTGATCTCAGTAACATTCTCATTTTTGAAATAGTGGTTTGAACACATTTTCCATCAAAATCAATTATGAATGAAGTAATGCCCCTGTCATAATAATTCTGAATTATATCTTCTATATTAATTCTTGGTAGTTTAAATGGAATCGTTCCTGCTATGCCTTTATTATTTAAAGTTTCAACAACATCTAGAAATCTATTTGTAACACTCAAAAAAGAATCTACAGCCTTCTCGCCATTCATCTGCCTTATAATTTTTGAACAGGTCGGTGTTATTACAATATCACTATATGAATATTGTATATCAGATATGGCTTCAATATGCTTGTTTTCTGGAAGTCCAATATCTGAATAATCAACAAAAAACATATTTAAGTTACTGTTAATTAATCGTTTGAGGTCATTATTCAAATCTGACTCGTATTTATCGGAAGTTAATATTTTATCTAAGTTGTTTGTGTTCCCTGTCCCATCAAGTGAAAATCTTTTATATATTTCATTAATACCACTTACAGGATTTTTGCTGTAGCTAGCATTTTCGGGAGTTTGTATTTTCTTTTTACCGGTATTGATCTCTAACGTCCTATATAATAGTTCAGAATCAATATCTTTTACCTTTATATCAAGTTTCATGAGTTTCCTCTAAGGTAATCTAATAGGTAGTCTGTAAGATAAAAGGATCCGTTTTGAAGATCAACTATTATGTCTTCTATATCAGCAGACGTCAACTTATCTTTCTCACGCAATCTTCTAATTATTCCTATAGTTCCACTTATATTAATTTCTTTTACTTCAGACTCCAATTTCTTAATAAATATTGGATCGCTTTTTAACATTGGTAGCTTTTTTCTAAATTGCATATCATCCGTTATGAAATAAAACTTATCACCTTCCGTAAAACGCATTAATGCAATTAGGTATGTTGATAGCTCTCCTATATGTAAATAGGGATATCTGTTTTGCAAATAATTTAATAGTTCGTTATACTTTTGATCTTGGGTCATATCCAAAATTTCTATTTTTCCATAATATCTTTCAATGACCTGTTCTTCAATCACTTTTCCATCAATTATTTGACCTTTTAACTTCTTGGATTCTTCATAGACAAAAGATGAGGAGAGCAACTTGTAACATTCACTAGACATTTCAAATATATTATGAGATTTTATATCGGTGATACATGCTGAAATAAAGGAGTTATCTATGACTTTTGTTGTTACACCCTCCATTTTATTCCCTCCTTTTTAGTAAGAACGTCAAGCTCACTTGATGAAAGTCCAGATATTTCAACAGCTTTTGAAAAACTCACTTTCTTTTTCTTTAGAAGTTGGAGAGCATAGTACTCACGATTCTCTTTTAATTCCCCCCATTTCACAGCTTCAGAAGTATATTTTGGATAGGTCACATAGACAAAAGCCAACAGTTCATCATTGGTCAGGTCGTTTAAAAATAACTTAAAATCTTCTAACACAGTTATGAGTTCTTCTTTTGGCTTGAGTCTTTTGTATAGTTCTTCCCCCAATGCAGTTAATTTATATTGCTTTCTTTCTTCTGAAACAAGTTCCATTTTAATCAAATCATCCAATATATCTTCCACATATTCACTATATGGTCCATATAAATGAGGTTCAAAACTCAATAGATCCTGATATTCGTTGAAAACATTTGAAGTCAAAAACAAAAGTTTTTGTAGTTTGGTCTTATTTCGAATGGGAGTGTTACCTAATGATCCGATTGAATATAGAAGAATCTTTTCTTGATCTTCTAAACGATTGTAATACTTTTGAAGTTTTTCTTCTCTAGTTAATTTGTCTGGCATTTTGTAGACTCGAAAGCGTTTATTTTTATAAAACGTTGCATCATGATATATCTGTATTGCATATTAGGTCAACGTAAGCATGGTGAAACTATTTTATTGATATATAAATAAAGGTACAGTCTCTATCTATTTAATGTTAGATCTTCTTCATTACTTCTACCCACACAACACTTATATATATAAGTTTTTAAACGCAACAAGACATTTCTTTATGTCTGCTCTTCTCACCTTTTAGACATAGTCTTAAAATAGCTTTAGCGGCTAAACTGCATCCTAAGGAGAAATATTTTTATGGACAATCGGAAAGAACAGGAACGTGCTGAACTGCACCGTACAATATGGGGTATTGCTAACGATCTGCGTGGGAGCGTGGATGGTTGGGATTTCAAGCAATATGTGCTTGGGATGCTGCTCTACCGATATATTTCTGAGAACATCACAGCATTTATCGATGCTGATGAACACGCTTCTGATAATAAGGATTTCAGTTATGCAGCCATTGAGGTGTTCGCTCTTGGTACTGCCAGTGAGGATAATTTTTCGGGTTTGTTCGATGAACTTGATGGGAATAGCAACAAGCTTGGCGGCACTGTTTCAAAACGCAATGAGAGGTTTGTAAAGCTTATGAATGGCATATCCGAGATGAAGCTTGGGGATTATAAGGATAATACCATTGATGTATTTGTGCGGTTGGAAGGAAGGATGTGAAACAAGGTCTATGACCCTTGTGCCGGAAAGGATGTTATAATGGGGACAGTAGGGCTAAAAGGCACTGTTTACAAGGGTTTTGAAGTTTCCACAAAAACTCAAAACTTTAGTTAGGATTAATAAAGAAAGGTGGAGTTATGGGTAAAATGAGAAACAATAAGAAAGAAATTTCTATTCATAGCAGTGCAGCTGAATACTTAACGTTTGTCGCTTCTTCAGGCAACGATCATAATAGTATTGAAATTCGATACGAAGATGAAAATATATGGTTATCGCAGAAAATGATGGCAGTGCTTTATGATGTAAACGTTAGAACCATAAATGAGCATATTAAAACAATCTACAATGATAATGAATTAGTGCAGGAATCAACTATCCGGAAATTCCGGAGAGTTCAAGATGAAGGTCAAAGACAAGTAAGTCGAGAGCTTATCCATTACAATCTTCAAATGATTATTGCTGTAGGCTATAAAGTGAACAATGACCGTGCAGTCCAATTTAGAAAATGGGCAGGACAAATTGTTAAGGACTATACTATCCAAGGTTGGGCTATGGACAAAGAGCGCCTGATTAAAGGTCATATGTTTACGGATGAGTATTTTGAACGTCAACTTCAAATGATCCGTGAGATACGACTTTCAGAGCGGAAATTTTATCAAAAAGTGACGGATCTATATGCAACTGCTTTTGACTATGATAAAGATTCTAAGACTACACGACTTTTCTATCAATCAGTCCAGAATAAGATGCACTGGGCAGTCCACCGACATACAGCAGCAGAACTAATTGTAGAACGTGCTGATGCGGCTAAAGAACATATGGGGCTTACTACATGGGAAACAGCACCCAATGGTAAGATTGTAAAAGCGGATGTTGTTGTTGCTAAAAACTATCTTAACGATGAAGAAATGTCCTATTTAGAAAGAATTGTATCCATGTATCTGGATTATGCTGAGCTGCAGTCAGAAAGACATATCCCAATGAGTATGGATGATTGGTCAAAGCGCTTAGATGGTTTCTTAGAGTTTAACGGTAATGAAATATTAACAGATTCGGGAAAAGTGAGTGCAGAACAAGCCAAGCTTCATGCAGAAACAGAGTTTGAAAAGTATCGAATTGTTCAAGACCAATTGTATCAAAGTGATTTTGATAAATTAATGATGAAATCTGAATCAACAAGTCCATTATCAGACGAGATTAAAGAACAAGATACTTCTTTCTTAGAACCTAAGTCTGACACTTAGAAAAGCGTGCAAGGTCATAGTATGGTCAACGTCGCGCCCAAGTTTTTCGCGCGCGTGTACGATTTGAACCCTTCAGTTCCAGTATCATAAACCCTGCCTGCACTTTCGATACTTGGCACTGTATCTGATGAATCATAATAGATAAAGCATGCCGCCATAGCTATATAGTCAACAGTGTGCCTGTGTTTTTGCGTGTACGATGCCAGTTCATGACGCAGAACTGTCAAACTTGGGTTAGAAGATATCAATGTGAATGACAAGTAAACATTAATAGAGAATTTAGATATATTGCATGCTACTGAAATGGGAACTGACAGAATTTAGAAAAATCTGAGATTAGAAACAAGAGATGTTGTCGACTATTGTAAAAGCAAAATTTCAGATTAAAACTGTATAATATATGTCTCACTTATGCGCCAAAATGATAACTATGTTTCAAGCTCAAAACAAATCACGGCAATTTAACACCAAGATATTTTTAATTTTTTCATAGTCCGAATTACAAGACATTTCTTTATGTCTGCTCTTCTCACCTTTTAGACATAGTCTTAAAATAGCTTTAGCGGCTAAACTGCATCCTAAGGAGAAATATTTTTATGGACAATCGGAAAGAACAGGAACGTGCTGAACTGCACCGTACAATATGGGGTATTGCTAACGATCTGCGTGGGAGCGTGGATGGTTGGGATTTCAAGCAATATGTGCTTGGGATGCTGCTCTACCGATACATTTCTGAGAACATCACAGCATTTATCGATGCTGATGAACACGCTGCTGGTAATAAGGATTTCAGTTATGCAGCCCTTGATGAAGCAACGGCTGAGATGGCACGGGAGGATATGGTCAAGACAAAGGGTTTTTTCATCCTTCCCAGTGAGCTTTTTGAGAATGTGAAAAAGCGTGCGGCAAATGATGAGAACCTGAACGAGACACTTGCACAGATCTTCAGGAATATTGAGGCATCCGCTCAGGGTACTGCCAGTGAGGATAATTTTTCGGGTCTGTTCGATGACCTTGATGTGAATAGCAATAAGCTTGGCAGTACTGTTGCAAGACGTAATGAGAGGCTTGTAAAGCTTATGAATGGCATATCCGAGATGAAGCTTGGGGATTATAAGGATAATACCATTGATGCTTTTGGTGATGCCTATGAGTTCCTTATGGGTATGTATGCCTCCAATGCGGGTAAAAGTGGTGGGGAGTTCTATACACCACAAGAGGTCTCAGAGCTACTGACGCACATTTGTGCTGTTGGACGGAAGGATGTGAACAAGGTCTATGACCCTTGTGCCGGTAGTGGTTCGCTTTTGCTAAAATCGGCTAAGATCCTTGGTATGGAGAATGTCCGGCAGGGCTTTTTTGGACAGGAGATAAATATCACGACCTATAACCTGTGCCGCATCAATATGTTCTTGCACGATATCGATTATGATAAGTTCGACATTGCCCATGGCGATACCCTTATTGATCCAAAACATTGGGGTGATGAGCCCTTTGAGATAATTGTTTCAAATCCTCCCTATTCGATACAATGGGAAGGTGATGCCAATGCCTTGCTTATAAACGACCCGCGTTTCTCCCCCGCCGGCGTGCTTGCCCCAAAGGGCAAAGCTGACTTTGCTTTTATCATGCATGCCCTTTCATGGCTTGCCACAAATGGTACAGCTGCCATTGTATGCTTCCCGGGTGTGATGTATCGAAGTGGGGCTGAGCAAAAGATACGCAAGTACTTGATTGACAATAATTTTATCGATTGCATCATCCAGCTTCCGGATAAACTCTTCTATGGTACAAGTATTGCCACATGCATCATGGTTTTGAAAAAGTCAAAATCGGTAAACTCAACCCTCTTTATCGATGCTTCACGGGAGTTTGTCAAGATAACGAACAATAATAAGCTCACCCCCACAAATATTGATAATATCCTTGCTGCATTTATCGCACGCACCGACACTGAGCATTATTCAAGGCTTGTGCCAAACAGCGATATCGCCGCCCAGGACTATAACCTCTCTGTGAGCACTTATGTTGAACAAGAAGACAAGCGCGAGTTTATCGATATCGATGAGCTGAATGCGGAAATAGCACGCATTGTTGCAAGAGAGCAAGTACTGCGGGATGAGATAGACAAGATAATCGAGGAGATAGCTTTGAATGAACAATGAATTGAGGTTTTTGCTCTATAATACCCCCGATGAAGATGTTTCGGTTAGTGCCGTTATAAAGGATGAAACTATTTGGCTGACCCAAAAGGGCATGGCGGAGCTGTTTGGTGTTGGAATACCTGCCATCTCTAAGCATTTAAAAAATATATTCGATGAGGGGGAACTGATAGAAGATGTGGTTATTTCCATTTTGGAAACAACCACTGAGCATGGAGCAATCAAAGGGAAAACACAAACAAAAGCAACGAAATTTTACAACCCCGATGCCATCATTTCTGTCGGCTACAGGGTAAATTCACGCAGAGCGACCAATTTCCGCATTTGGGCTACGAGTATATTGAGGGAATATATCACAAAAGGCTTTGCCATGGATGATGAAAGGTTAAAACAGGGCAAAACCGCTTTTGGAAAAGGGCGGTGGTGCTGAATGAGTTACAAAAATACTGATTATGGACCTTTTGTCAAAGAAATAAAAGATTTAATTTACCGACGCCAATATGAGGCTTTAAAGCACGTCAACACTGAATTGATTCAACTTTATTGGGAAATCGGCGAAGAGATTCACCGTCAACAAACTGAAAAGGGTTGGGGCAAATCCATCGTTGATATTTTATCAAAAGAACTTAAAAATGAATTTCCCGGTGTCCAAGGATTTTCTGCCCGCAATCTTTGGCGTATGCGTAATTTTTATATTGAATATTCAGGACAGACAATTCCGCAACCCTCAGATGCAGGACAGACAAGATCTCTGAGAACCATAATTCTGCCACCTCTAGTGGCAGAAATTAGCTGGACAAAAAACTATGTTATAATGGAAAAATGCAAAGTTCCTCTCGAACGTGAGTTTTATATAAAGATGACAAAACGTTACGGTTGGACTAAGGATGTGTTGATTAATAACATCGAAAACCGTGCATATGAAAAATACTTGACCAATCAAACGAATTTTGACGACACGGTTCCTGAAAAATACCGTTTGCAGGCGAGGTTTGCCGTTAAGGATGATTACAATTTTGACTTTATTGAAATGGGTATCGAGCATAGCGAGGCAGAGCTTGAAGCTGGAATCATAAAAAATATAAAAGCTTTTCTCATCGAGATGGGGGGAGACTTCTGTTTCATCGGTACTCAATATCATCTTGATGTAGGTGGTGATGACTATTATATCGACTTGCTCTTGTTCCATCGCCGTCTGCGAACCCTGATTGCGATTGACCTAAAAATCGGGGAGTTTATTCCTGAATATGCGGGTAAAATGCAGTTCTACTTAACTGCACTTGACGAAACTGTCAAATTTCCTGATGAAAATCCATCAATCGGTATTATCATCTGCAAAAACAAAAATCGTACAAGGGTTGAGTACACTCTAAAATCAGCGAATAAGCCAATTGGGGTGGCGACATATTCCTACACCGACAAACTACCAGAAGATATGAAGGCACTGTTACCAACTACAGCCGAGATAGCAAAAATAGTTGAAGGATTTGACGGAGGAAAAGCCGAATGAGTGAATTAGAGAAGTTGATACAGGAGCTTTGTCCGGATGGGGTGGAGTATATCGCTATAGCTGATTGTGTTGAAAGAGTATCAAACATAAAATGGTCTGAGTATATAGGTTTAAACTTTCGATATATTGATCTGTCTTCAGTCGACATAGACACTCATTTTATTACAGGAACACAAATTATAGACAGTGAAAACGCGCCAAGTAGAGCTCAACAGATTGTAAAAACGGGCGATATTCTTTTTGGTGCTACAAGACCGCTACTTAAACGATATTGTATTATTGGTGATGAGTTTAATGAGCAAATTTGCAGTACTGGATTTTGTGTTCTACGAGCTAAAAAGAATGTGCTTTTACAAAAGTGGCTTTTGCACTTAATTTCATCTAATGATTTTTATGCACATGTAGAAAAATATCAAAAAGGTGCAAATTATCCTTCTATTTCGGAAAACGATATTAAAATTTTTAAAATCCCCCTCCCCCCTCTCCCCATTCAGCGTGAAATCGTCCGCATATTGGATAACTTTACGGAGCTTGCGGCTGAGCTTGCGGCTGAGCTTGCGGCTGAGCTTGCGGCTCGGAAAAAGCAGTATGAGTATTATCGGGATCAGTTGCTGACTTTTGGGGATGATGTGGAGTATAAAATGATTGAAGAAATTGCCGAATGTTATGCGGGTGCTACACCTAAAACAAGTGTTGCAGCTTATTGGGAAGATGGCACAATTCCTTGGATGAGTTCAGGTGAAGTTAACAAAGGAGTAATTTATTCCACAGAAAAAAAGATTACACAAATTGCATATGATAATTGCAGTACAAAATTAGTTCCACCTAATACGGTTGTAGTAGCTCTTGCTGGACAGGGAAAGACCAGAGGGGCAGTTGCTATAACAAGAATTTCATTATGTACAAACCAGTCTCTTTGTTCAATTGTATCGGATGAATGTATTATTAGTGATTTCTTGTATTATTATTTGCAATCGCAATATCAGCAATTAAGAGATATATCATCTGGAGATGGTAACCGTGGAGGACTAAATCTCAAAATGATTAAGAGTTATAAAATCCCCATCCCACCCCTCGCCGAACAAGCCCGCATCGTTTCCATACTTGACAGATTCGATGCCCTTTGTAATGATATAACACAGGGCTTGCCGGCTGAGATTGAGGCGCGGCGCAAGCAATATGAGTACTATCGGGATAAGTTGCTGACGTTTAAGGAAAAAACGGTGTGATCGCTGTTCAATCCTTCAAACTTTAATGGAGAAAGGCATGGTTTTTAAAAACTCATAGCTGTCATGGATCGGTTTTGAAAATAGCCGCACATATACCAAATGGTCAAGCGACCCCCCGCACAGCTTCACGCGCGCACGACAGGCGCCACGAATTTAACGATACGAAAGGGGTGCCGGAGTGTTAGTGCCAAAATAGTGTTTGGCAAAACTGGAGAATTATTTTCTGCATGGGCGCGAGGTCTTTGCAAATGCTTATATAATAGGATGAAGCTAAAATAAAATTATCGTTTAAGCATGAATCAAAATTAAAACTAATGAGCTGGACAGTGCCTAATACTAATAAAAGGAGATGACGCCATGACCAACTTTAATATTGTAGCGAGTACAGAAGAATTTACAGTTGTCGCAGAGTATAAGGGGGAATATGGGAGTCGCTCAGATAAATATCAGAGTGAGGCGGAGCTTGAGGGGGAATTTATACGGCTTTTGCAGTCACAGGGGTATGAGTATCTAAAACTTCGTGATACAGAGGAGCTTGTACTGAATTTGCGCAGGCAACTAGAACTGCTCAACGGCTTCACTTTTACCGATATGGAGTGGGAGCGCTTCTTTTTGGAAAAGCTGGCGTCAGTGAACGAGGGGGTTGTGGAGAAGACGCGAAAGATACAGGATGACCATGTGCAGATACTGAAAAGGGATGATGGGACATGGAAGAATGTGTATCTTATCGATAAACGCAATATCCATAATAATCGACTCCAAGTCATAAATCAATATGAGGAGAAAGAGGGGAACTATGGAGCACGCTATGACGTGACAATTCTTGTGAATGGGTTACCCCTTGTACATATTGAGCTAAAGCGGCGCGGTGTTGCACTAAGGGAAGCGTTCAATCAAATAAAACGCTATTCACGAGACAGTTTTTGGGCAGCAAGCGGGCTCTATGAGTATGTGCAGATATTTATCATATCCAACGGCACACATACAAAGTATTACAGCAACACCACACGGGATTCCCACATAAGGGAGCAGAACGAAAGTGAAAGAAAAAGAAGCAAAAAGACCAGCAACAGCTTTGAGTTCACCAGCTTCTGGGCGGATGCCACAAACAGAACTATTGCGGATCTTATGGACTTCACACAGACATTTCTTGCAAAACATACACTCCTAAACATCATCACAAAATACTGTGTCTTCACCTCAGAAGACCTGCTACTTGTAATGCGTCCATATCAGATAGCAGCAGTTGAACGCATACTTTCCCGTATAACAATCTCGAACACCTACAAAAAAACAGGCACAATAGATGGCGGCGGATACATTTGGCACACCACTGGCTCAGGGAAGACATTAACAAGCTTCAAAGCAGCCCAAATTGCAGCAAAACTGGATTTCATCGAAAAGGTTCTCTTTGTAGTGGATCGCAAAGATCTGGACTATCAGACAATGAAGGAATACGACCGCTTCGAAAAGGGAGCCGCAAACAGTAACAGCTCAACAAAGATACTACAAAAACAGCTAGAAGACCCAAGTGTTCGCATAATAATCACCACCATCCAAAAGCTAGATCTCTTCATTTCAAAGAACAAGGGGCACAGCATATTCAAAAAGCATGTGGTTTTGATCTTTGATGAGTGCCACCGCTCCCAATTTGGTAAAATGCACCAGATGATCACAAAATCCTTCAAAAAATATCATCTCTTTGGTTTTACAGGCACACCCATATTTACAGTAAATGCCGGACCCGGCGGCAATCCACTCTTTAAGACCACGCAACAGGCATTTGGCGAAAAACTTCATACCTATACTATCGTTGACGCCATAAATGATGGCAACGTATTATCATTTCGCATTGACTTTATCAATACCGTAAAACAAAAGGACGACATAAAAGACAAGAACGTGCGGGCAATAGATATTGAAAGAGCCATGTCTGCACCTGAGCGCATCAGTGCTGTTGTATCATATATTTTAGAGCACTTCGACCAGAAGACCATACGCAACAGCTTCTACTCCTTGAATGGGCAACGCATGTCGGGTTTTAACTCAATATTTGCCGTATCAAACATTCCAATGGCAATGCTCTACTACACAGAATTTAAACAGCAGCTAAGCCAAAAGCGAAAAGACCTGAGGATAGCAACAATATATAGCTTTAGCGCCAACGAAGATGACCCCGAGGATGGCATGCCAGACGAGGGTTTTGATACAGACAGCCTTGACAAAAGCTCACGGGACTTTCTGGAATCCGCTATAGCTGACTATAATGCAAGCTTTGGTGTAAGCTTTGGCACAAGTTCTGATAAATTCCAAAACTACTATAAAGACATCTCCATGCGCGTCAAAAACCGCGAAATAGACCTGCTCATCGTTGTAAATAGGTTTCTCACAGGCTGTGATGCAAGCACTCTTA
>CAZBJM010000024.1:2081-24978 GCA_964492225.1 uncultured Methanosarcinales archaeon | reverse complement strand
GTTATATATTTTGCACGCGTTTGTTGCGTTAACTGGTCATCTGATCAGAAATGGAGGAAATATGAGCTAATTAGACAAACTCGGAAAGTAAGCTATAAGCATACAGCTTATATACTTGCCAGCTATCCTATATTCCATCACATCCCCGGTCCTGGTTACAAATGTCAATCGATATAAGAGTAAGAACCTTGCTCAGTGAGCTCAGGGGAACAAGACTTGTCTGCGTCACCAAAACAGCCGATCCCGAAAGTATCAACGTGGCCATTGGGGCGGGGGCAAGCATTATAGGTGAGAGCCGGGTACATGACCTTGAAACTAAGCTTGATGAGCTGTTGCCATGTGAAAAACACCTAATAGGACATCTACAGAGGAACAAGGTCAAAAGGGCCCTTGAGCTCTTTGATGTGATACAGTCCATCGACTCTATGAGACTTTTGCAAGATATTGATAGAAAGGCAAAAGAAATAGATAAAATACAAGATGTGTTGCTTCAGGTCAACATTGGTGATGAGGAGCAAAAATACGGTTTCAGATATGAAGAAATGGAAGTCGTGTTACCTGAAACTGAAAGGCTAAGCAATGTCCGTATCAACGGCCTGATGTGCATACCACCGTTCCTGCCTCCAGAACAAGTAAGACCCTATTTTAGAAAGATGAAGAACCTGTTCGATGATATCAAGAACAGATATAGTAACAGCACCACTATTGATATGAAGGAACTTTCCATGGGCATGTCCGGTGATTACCGGGTTGCTGTGGAAGAAGGAGCAAACGTGGTACGCATAGGTTCTTCAATATTTGATGAATGAATCATTCCTTTTCTGTGAATATCTGGCCTTCGAAAGTGTAGACCTCAGCACCCTTCATCCATGCATCGGGAGATAGACCTGCCTTCAGACATGTGTGACCAAGGAACTCGACGACATCCATCCCATGCTCCACAGCCACTTGGGGAAGGAGTAAACCTTGCCGACGAGCACTACTTATAATGAGACCATGTCTACCTAGCTCGATGGATGATGGAATATCTTGAACAGGGACGGTCATGAGCACTGGTTGTGTAAGGACGGTGACCTCTATAGTGATATCATGCATCTCCTCCTTGCGTACTGGAGGGAATCGAGGGTCCCGAAAACCTGCAGAAATTGCGGAATCGACCAATGCATCCTTAAGAGAAGAATCTGCATAGGGATGGCCTATACATCCCCTTAGCTCCTCTCTTTTCTTGAGAGTTACAAAGACACCTCTCCGTTCATTGAAGGAGGGAGGGAATTGCATATCAGCGGATACATGACCACCACTTAGTACCCTTCCAGCCTTGAGGCATGCCTCGATGGCCTTCCTTGCCAAGACCAAAGTGAGGGCACCATCTTCTTTTGTAAGTAATGTTACCTGATCTGTACAAGCCACTGATATAACCCCGAAGTTAGTCTACTTTTTGCTCCTGTAGCGCTTTGCCGTAGTCCTCAATGCTTCAATACCAGGGAGAACAGTACCGGCAAGGTAATCTATACAAGCACCACCACCGGTGCTAAGGTGGGAGAAACGGTCCTCATAGCCCATATTCCTGATCTCGGCCGAAACATGTCCCCCACCAGCAATAGAGTATTCAGCATGTACTGCAGCCTCGATTATCTCGTGGGTACCCAAAACGAAATCCGCAAGTTCGAAGACACCCGCCGGACCATTGAGTACAACGGTCTTTGCACCCTTGATCTCATTCGAGTATGCCACAATGGTCTCCAGACCTATGTCATTGATAGGGAGCATCTCAGTCGGCAATTCGGTCACCCTTACCTCTGATCGTTTACCTTTATCATTGAGCGCCACATCTATTGGCATACCGATCTTACCATTGAACTTATCGAGCAATTCTTTTGCACGCCCTATCTGCTCAAGGTAACCCAGAGAAACAATAAGGTCCATGTTGGCCTTGCCTATATTCACCCCGGAAGCTGCAAGCATGACGTTGGCCACAACACCGGTAAATAAGACCCTATCAACACTACCATTGTGCAGGACATTGCTGGCAACGTTGAGAGAATCGTCAACCTTTGCGCCCCCCAGTACAAAGATGCAGGGACTTTCCCCACCCTTAATACCACGGTCAAGAGAGCTTATCTCCTTTTCCATGACCCTTCCTGCTCCTGTTGGAAGCACCTCTGTGAAACCAAGAATGGATAATTGCGGTCTGTGGGACACTGCAAATGCATCATTGAGGAAGAGATCGAAAAGTGGAGCAAGCTTTCTGATCATATGGCTCTGAGCATGTGCCTTTGCAGGACGTTCCAGACTTTCCTCAGCATAGAACCTCACGTTCTCAAGCAGGATCACATCCCCTTTCCTCATTGCCGCTATCCGTGACCTTGCATTTGAACCGAAGATGTCGTCCACATATGTGACCTTCTTCCCAAGATGGAAGGACAGACGCTCAGCATGTGGTTCCATAGTGGTGAAATCACTTTTTCCCGCCCTGCTCTGGTGTGCAAGCAGCACTACCCTGGCCTTTTCAAGGTCCTTCAAGGTGGGGACATGGCTTTTGATCCTCATGTCATCAAGGATATTATCCTCGGGGTCCATAGGTACATTCAGGTCAACTCTCACCAGGATAGTTTTTCCTTCCACATCAAAATCATCAATAGTAAGATAATCCTTTTCTGTCAATGTTCCATCACCGCAATTGGTTTTCTTTATCATTCAGCTGTATATGTCTATATAGGTCTGGGGTCCATATAAGTATGCCTTTTAGTGATGTTAAACTAAATAAGCATTTATATTAATTATAAATGAACCCGACAGATTATATCATTTTCCATATTTATGAGCAAAGACCATCGATATATGAAGAACAGAACAATTGCGTCTTATTGAAGAAATTGCTTTGTTCGTCTTAACGGCTATGTTTAAATATTGTAAGACAGATAGTTGAACTGATCAAATATTGTATCCTGTCTGGAACTACCAAGCTTCATGGCACCCATAGCTATAATACAGAACATTGGAGCATATACGCCTATAACTAAATCCTATAACTAAATCCTATAACTAAATCCTATAACTAAATATTACATCACAGAAAAACGCTTTTTTTGAGATACAAATTGTAATAACATCCATATCTACATTATCTTTATTAGTTTTTGATGCATAGAATGATAAATAATTGAATTACTTTAACGGAGACAACATAAATGCTAAAAGTACTAACAGATCCTGATGGATTCTTTAATAGAAAAAACCAGGAAACAACGAGCTTTAAGACACCCATATTGATAATGCTGGCTTTGGGACTGATAACTGGGGCCATTGCATTCGTGAGCACAAAAATGTTGTTTGCAGGCACACCTGGTGAACTTGCATCGATGGCAACTATTGGTGCAGTAGCAGCCTCGTTTGGAGGGGTCATTGGGATACTGATAGGATGGTTGATCTATGCAGTTATCTTTTACCTATTATCCGCATTATTTAAAGGACAGGGGGAGTTCAAGAGAGTGATGGAGTTTGTTGCTTATGGATATATACCAACGATAGCAAGCACCATCATTTCAGGAATATGCACACTCTACGTGTATTCAACAATTGATACCTCCAATTTGATAGCAGCAACGAACGCCATACTTACAGATCCTGTAATGAGGGTAGCAAGTGTCCTTGGCATCGTTTTCACGCTCTGGAGCGCAAACATATGGATCTTTGCATTGGTCCACTCAAGGAAACTATCTGTAAAGCATGCATGTATTGTCGTAGGTATACCCGTGCTACTTGGTATCATATCCACTATCTACAACATGTTTGCAGCATCGACCATACCAGATACCTTTATGACAACAGCTACAGCATTCACATTGCCTTTACTGCTCATTGGTGTATAAGATGAAAAAGACCTTAAGCTTATCCTTTGTGTTCATGGTTCTCATGATAGTGCTTTCCCAGCCTGTCATTGCTGATGACGAAGTACGACCCACCCTCAGTATAAGTTATGATATTGAACCAAAGGTGTTCATGCCCGGAGATACGGGCACCGTTACAGTCGTCCTGGAGAACCTGGCGACAAGTAGTAGCGTCCTTGTACAGGATGATTCAAAGACAAGCAGGTCATTCAGCATGGATGCATATGTTGCCAGTGTGACCCTTGGCGATAATAGTAACTTCGAGGTGCTTGATACAGGTCATCAGAACGTGGGAGTACTTGGACCAAAGGACACACTTCGCCTGACCTTTAATATAAAGGCAAAGGAGAACATTGGAAAGGGCACACATTTTCTGAGGCTCCGCCTGATCGGTGGAAGTAGCATGTATGACCTCAACTATAAGATACCTATCAAAGTAGATGAACGGGAGTTGGGCATACTGCTCTCGGATGTTCCCCAAACGCTCATGAACGAAGTTACTGCCATAGGTGTAGAAATTGTTAACAGAAGACCAAATGATGTCACAGGTATCATAGTGGTCCCACATGGAGAAGGAATGTCCTTCACCCCTTCCGAGTATTTCATCGGTAACATCTCATCAGGAGAAAAGGCTACTGCAAGCTTTATACTCAACACCATGCACAGTGAGCGTGAAAAGAAAGAGATATCATTTACAGCATCCTATTTCAATGGAGATAATATGCACCAGACGCCAGTGGTATCCAGAATGTTGGATATCTCCGGCCGCTCCTCCCTTGTCATTACTGCACTCAAGGTCAACGGAGGGGGAGACAGCTATACCATCTCCGGGGTCCTGAACAACTTTGGTACCACTGCTGCAAGGAATGTCATGGTCTCTGTCGAGGACTCCGAAAATGTACAACCAAGTCAACCAAATGGACGCTACTATATCAGTACGCTCAAAACCGATGACTTCAGCAGCTTTGAACTTTCAGCACAGGTGAAGTCCCCTGATATCACTGCAATACCCATAATCATAGAGTTCCGGGACCCAGCTAATGCATATATATCGATCCGGGAGGAGATACCACTGGACAAAGGAACATCTGTTATGGCCCCAGGGACCTCCACCACGCTAAATCCTCCTAAGAAGTCCACCCCCGTCCTTCTGTGGCTTGTGGCAGGGCTCGTCACAATAGGTGTAGGCGCACTGGTCTACAACTCATGGAAGAAGCGCCGAATTGATGGACCTACGACACAGGCTTATGAGGATGATGATGAGGAGCTTTATGATGAGGATGATGAGGTACATGGACATTGAATGGTGCCTGTATGTCTGACATTATTGCAGATATAAGAAAAGTGACAAAGATCTACACCCTTGGGGAAAATAAGATATATGCCCTCAACAAGGTCAGTGCAAAGATCAAAAAGGGTGATTTTGTCACTATAATGGGTTCTTCCGGTTCTGGTAAGAGCACACTGCTCAATCTGCTCGGTTGCCTGGACCTGCCCACAAGCGGAAAGGTGCTCATTAACAATACTGATGTATCCAAACTGAATGACGATGGGCTGACAGCTCTTCGAAGGAACAATATTGGATTTATCTTTCAGCAGTTCAATCTTATTCAAACACTGACCGCCGTTGAGAATGTGGAGATACCCATGATATTCAATGGTGCAAGCCGGGAAATGCGCAGGAAAAGAGCGATACAGTTGCTCCGCAGGGCAGAGCTTCCTGGAAAATATGCCGATCACAAACCCAATCAGCTTTCAGGGGGACAGCAGCAAAGGGTGGCAATTGCAAGGGCACTGGCAAATGACCCTCCGATATTACTGGCAGATGAGCCCACAGGTAACCTCGACTCAAAGACGGGAGCCAGTATAATGGAACTGCTCAAAGAACTGAATTTAGCGGGTACCACGGTAATTGTGGTCACCCATGACCCACGTATGGAGGAGTTCTCCAGGACAACGATCAGACTGCATGATGGAGAGGTAGTCAATGAGAATTCCAGACCCACTTAAGAACAATATGTATGCAGAGCTTGCAAAGAGGAATCTGAAAAGGCAGGCGGTCCGCACAATGCTTGCAGCCATAGGTATCATTATCGGTGTCATGGCAATATCCTCTATGGGTATACTCGGGAACATCCTCAAGATATCAGCTACCAGTTCTTTTTCAGATATCAATGATAAGCTCATCATCTATCCCACTGGTGGCGAGAAGCACATCACTGAGAAGCAGGCTGAGCAGATCAGGATAGTAGCAGGTGTCGAGAAGGTCATACCTATCAACTCCCAGGGCTCAAAGGTAGAGCATCGCAATGAAGCTACCTATGCAAGTGTCTATAGTCTGGGGAGAGGAGGGATAGAAGGTCTTGCAAAGATAAACAGTGGACGTTTTTTCGGTGCAGGGTCTACTGATTGTGTGGTAGGCTCAAGGATAGCACGAAGTCTCAAACTGGACGTAGGAAGTAAGATACTTCTTGATAACACTACTGTGCGCGTAGTAGGTATCCTTGCTGAGAAAGGAGCTGGGTTCGATATAGATACTGATGGAGGTGTATTCATTTCCACAGAGATGTACAAGAAGATGTACCCCGATGATAAAGATGGATATAGTAATTTGATAGTGCGTGTCAGGGATAGCAGTAAGATGGATGCTGTACAGAAGGAGATAGAATCCAGGCTCAATAAGAAGAAAGAGGTGGTCAATGTATTTTCCCCAAAGATGATCACTGAAAGCCTAAATTCTGTCTTTAGTATATTATCTAAGTTCCTGATGGGCATAGGTTCGATATCTTTGCTGGTGGCAGGTGTCAGTATTCTCAACGTGATGCTTATGTCTGCCATGGAGCGGACCAAGGAGATAGGCATAATGAAAGCCGTGGGTGCATCCAGAATGGATATTCTCAAGATGTTCCTGCTTGAAGCCTTGTTCTTGGGCATTGTTGCAAGCATCATTGGCGGTATACTGACATTTGGGCTTAGCTTTGTTGTAGTGTACCTTATATTGAAGGATGTGGCATACCTTATGACCTATTCCAGTTTGTTCTACATTGCTGAAGGTATCTTCTTTGGTGTGGCCACAGCCCTGATAGGTGGTATGTACCCTGCATGGAAGGCTGCAAACATGCGACCACTGGATGCACTAAGGCACGATTGAAGAAGATGGACAGAAATAAAAATGGGTTTGGGGATATCTAAACCTGTTTTTCTCTTTTCCTTTTTTTGATGGTGCCCAAGTTTTCGGCGTGCACCATATGTGCCGCCTGTTCTGTGATAGAACCAAAGTTTGACAGTATTGACCTTATTGAACTGCTCATCTCTTTTTTGTTTCATTCAAGCTCACATTCTTTTTCTTATCTTTCAGGCATCGGTCAAAGTATCGCCTAATGGTATGTTTTGTGCAGTTTGGACAAAGTGGCGGGAGATCATGCGCGCGCGTGAAAGCCGTGGACAGCGCTTGAACATTTAGTTGGAATGCCGCGCATTTTTTTGAAATGAATGATAGCCGTCAAACTTGGGATAGAAGAACGAGCTTGAATACCTCTTATCAAAGGAAGGTCGCGAATATGAAAAAGAGTTACGGAGAATATTAAGGCTGATGGACAGGGATATAACTAATAATACGCACGATGAGGATGTGCAGAAAGAAGATTAGACCTTAGACACTTTTCTAAATACTTGTGCTAGTGCGAACTAAGGATAGACTGTTGCAAGTGGTAATAGTTCTCCAGGCAAGCCAAGAATTATATACACCTATGCCCTTTAAACAGCCAAGTGTTACGAATATTAATAATAGTATTACTATTAAAACGAGCCAATAGAGGAAAATATCATGCACATACCGGATTCATTCATGCCTTTGGGTCAGGCACTAGTATATTGGATAATTGCCCTTCCTTTTATCTATATGTCCATCAGGTGGGCACGCAAGGAACTTGATGATACTAAAGTACCAATACTTGCTGCACTGGCAGCGGGGATATTTGCCATACAGGCCCTGAACATTCCCATAGGTATGGGAACAAGTGGACACATGGTTGGTGCTACATTGGTGGCTATTGTTATGGGAAGTCCAATGGCTGGAGTGCTTGTGCTTACATTGGTACTGCTTGTGCAGGGATTTGTGTTTGCTGATGGCGGTATCACCGTCATGGGAGCAAATATCCTGAACATGGGGGTCATATCCGGCTTTGTTGGCTATTACCTCTTTGTAGCCCTCAAGAAAAGTAATATGAGCACAACGATATCCGCTTTTGTAGGGGCATGGGTCGGGCTGTTTGTATCCAGCATCGTTTGTGCAGTCCAGATGTATATTGCAGGGACCTTCCCACTTGTCCCCGGAATGATGGCCATGGGACTTTATCATCTTATAATCGGATTTATAGGAGAGGGACTGATCACTGCCGTTGTGATAGCAGCTATCCAGAAGGCAAGACCAGACATAATGGTGGATTCACTTGCCGGAGTAGGTATAAAGGAGGCAAGGGCATGAACAGACCAGAAATTAGCAAGAGGAACATGAAGTTCCTGTATGCAGGAATAGCGATTGCATTGTTGATATCGGTCCTTGCACCGTTCCTTGCATCTTCAGATCCCGATGGACTTGAGAGTGCTGCCTCTGGGGTCATAGATGAGGCAAAGATGACAGAAATGGAGGAAATGGACCCTCTCATAGGAGCACCTATGCCAGACTATGCTATAGAAGGACAGGGAGTCATAGGTGAAGTACTTGCCATTGTCATTGGCACACTGCTTGTATTGGGCCTTGGTTTTGTCCTTGGGAAAATAGTAAAGAACAACTGATATACTTTTAAAAAAGAGAGGAGGGCAGCCATATACTTTGATGGCTGCTGGCCTATTTGCGCGATATTGACCGATTGGTCTTGGTCACTACTATACTTCTACAACTCCAGACGCTTGTTCCTTCCATGTCTGATGATCACATGAGAAACGAGCCTCCACAGCCTGCCTATGCATTGTGTTATAGGAACAGAAGGGAATTATGCGACCGTCTGGGGTAGCATAATGTATACCACAACGCTGCACCCGATCCACATCAAGGTTATAAGGGTCCTGAAAGTGCATTGCTCCGAGGAAAAGGCTATTGCGATGGAATGGCTTCATAGCCTCAGAGGTTCCTTTTGTGAAAAAGTCCATCATCATCCGTGTGACATTGACAGACTTTGGAGCCTGCTTTATATCAATGAAATCAGAAATGTTATGCACAGCCCTTCTGATCTGGATAGCTTTCTGGACATGCGAACCTGCATCCCTGATAAGAGAGGTCCTTTCTTCGAAATGCTCAAGCAAACCTTCCACGTCAACAAAACGCGTAATGGGTATAAGCTCATTGCTTTCCTTAAAGAGATAAGTAGCTGCCCCACAATGTGGATGCATACTGAACTCCGTCATCTTCCTGTTCAATACAGCTTCCATGAAACGGGAGATGATAACGGCAGCTGGAACAGGGAACCAGTCATCGATAGCAACTACACCATTTGTCTGCTCTTCCATAAGATGGAGGAGATCTGGTATCGTGATACGTTTTGCCTCCCTGTCGTTCTGGTCGATGCGACCTGTGAATGCTACTGGCTGGAAATTGACAGCTTTCACAACATCCATCCTTCCAGAAGCAAAGTTGACAATATCCCCTATCTGATGATCATTGACCCCTCTTTCAAGCGTTGGCACCAGTGCTACACTAGTGAGCCCAGCCTTTTGGCAATTATCAATTGCAGCCGTTTTAATAGGAAAGGCATCAATACCCCTCATCTTCCTGTATGGCTCTTCGCCTATCCCATCAAAGGATAGATACACAGTACAAAGCCCAGACTCGTTCAATGTTTTTGCAAAACTCACATCCTTAGCCAGCCTCAAACCATTGGTGGCTATTTGTATGTGCTCAAATCCAAGATCATGGGCCATCTTGATGATATCGGGTAGGTCGTCACGCACGGTCGGTTCACCCCCAGAGAACTGGACCGCGTAGCATGGTATAGGTTTTTGGGACCTGAGCATCACAAGCATGTCCCTGATCTGCCCAATACTGGGTTCATAGACACGACCACTTTTCCTGGCATTTGCAAAACATACGGGACAATTGAGGTTACACCGATTTGTGATGTCTATATTTGCCAGTATAGTACTTGTCTTATGACCATGGCACAGGCCACAACCAAGAAATTGATCTTTCCCATTTACCGCAGGATTTGATACACCTGCCCCGTAAGCATGATATCGGTCAAACTTCCTGTACAGTTCGACATCTGTCCAGTATACATCCTTGAACATACCATGTGTCGGACATTCCTTTTCAATGAATACGCATCCGTCCTCGGCAAATACCTCAGCAGACACCCTGCCCAAACATTCCGGGCATAGCGATATGGTATCCTTGATATGGGACCTTTCTTTGTTTTTGAGATCCCCGTGTTCATTGGTCCCCGTCCTTCTATAGGAGATATCATCGTCATTCACATTGTTCATGATAGACATTCAAAGCACCTGCCAATAAGTTCATATTCTCTATATCCACAAGCTGTTCTCAGTCCATGATAAGGAACAAATTCAAAGGAACAGCCCGTTGGCATCTATTGGTTTAGATGCAAGCCATTCTGCCCCTATGAAATGTTTAAATATCCGGATGTGTTCTTTTCCATTGTACCATGTAGCAGAGAGATTAAAGGGTGTGATGTCATCCATTATGGTGACTACCAGGAGCTCCCTGTCATCTATAACAAGCATTCCACCTTTTAACGGAGTGGTGTTTGTAGATTCATATACCCTCACCTCGGCACCTTGCAACTCTTTTGCAATAAGGGCAATATCACCATGAATTTTTCCAGTCAACTTCACTTTTACTCCCCGGTCAAGCTTTTCCTTGACAATCCCCTTGACACCGTGCAATATCGGGAAGGTGTCGGGGATCTTATTCAAAGAGGGGAACGAGGAGGCAAAGATTATCTCCTCATTTGCTGACTCAAGCATTTGCATGATCTTATCATAGACATTCTTCACACCGTTGATGTTCCATACAACATCCTCCTCTGTATTTAATTCCTCAGCACGGTAGATCTCCTCAAGCTTTTCTAAAGAATACGCTATCGCCTTCTCATAGCCTTCCTTTATGACGCTTATCAAATTTCCCGGAGGAAGTGATTTATAGCGCATGGGTTTAGTATTCTGGACAACGATGAGTCCTTTTTCATCGAGCTTGGTGATGACACCATACACGGCCGAGCGTGGAACACCGGACAAAGAATGAATGTCCGATGCTGTCCCGCTACCATATTGTGTAAGTGCAATGAGCACTCGTGCCTCATATGAAGTCAGACCAAGTATCTGGAGATATTCAGTCAGCTCTTTCATTGTCGTCCTTGTCACCTCTTCCCTTTTTCCTTACTACAAGAACACCTGCAACAACGACAACAAGCACGATGCCTATTATGACAGGAGCATTCAGCTTTTCACTGAAGGACTTTGCAGGCCCTACATCGACGATGACCTTCAAGTTATCTGAATACTTGGTCTTATCGTGGATATCCTTGTACTTTACTTCACTGTTGATGGAATATGCCTTAGGGGTTGCATCATTTCCAACTTTGACCACAAATATTGCTTCTTTTTCCTCACCGGGGTTTATGTCCCCGAGGTATGTGTGGTCATCGGTCGTGGTGAAAGGGTCAACGACACTGATCCTGGCAACACATTCCTTTGCAACCTGTTCTCCTGTATTGGCATAGGTAACCGTGATCTTTTCTTTGTCACCTGCGCTGAGGTCTGAGCTGGTCTTCACTACTTTGAAGTAGGGTTCCTCTTCAACGACGATGTCAAAGTACAGGGTCTGATTCATGTCCTCGTACCAGTAGTATACATTACCATAAGGAGGTACTACGGCAGAATCCATCTGGCAGCGGTATGCGATCTCAAGCTTGAAGGTGTATGTACCTGCTTCAGCGTTGTCATATATCTCTATTGGGAACATGGCTGGTGCCGGAAGTGATCTACCAGCGCTCAATGAGCCCAGAAGCAATGTATCAAGCTTGATCTTTACAGGCACATCGCCTACAGGCGTAAGGGTTGCCCGCATTGAATCAGCTGTGGTTATAGCCCGGTCGGAGAGCATCTCGTTTGCCATGAATGTCCGGATTGTGGCAGCATCATACTGTTTCATGTCACTGCTGATCTCTTTCTCATTTGCCTTAAAACCGGTGATCTTACCGTCATTCATGATGTTCACATACAGGACTGCTTTGTCCCCTCTGTGGAACACTTTATCGCATGCAAGGTTTGCTTTCAGTTCAGGGGAACCATAAACATCATAGTAATCACCTGCGATCTCAGCAACCACATCATCACTGATGGCAGCTGTCGCCATTTGTATACACGTAAGCAAGATAAATGTGCTTACAAGCAACCTTATAGCCTTGTTCATTATTGATGCATCCGATATCGTTCTGTTCAATATCATTTTTGTCAATGTCATGTTATACATTCACCTTGTCTACTACATAATGTTTTGATGTTTTACGGTCTGCCTGCCATTTGTCAAGATTGACCATTATTGGCGGCAGCACGACTATCGTACTAAAGAGGGAAAAGGCCACAGCGATAACTGTAACAATTCCGAAATCGCGCAGCATAGGGAAGGATGATATTATAAGGGCTGAGAAGCCGAATATAACTGTGAAACCCGATGCTATGATGGCAGGCCCGATCTTAGATGCAGCCATTTCCATAGCAGTAAAAGGTTCAAGTCCCTTCTCACGCTCTTCGTAATAACGTTCCAGCATAAGTATAGTGAATTCAGCACCTATCCCTATCGCAAGAGCTCCCAGCGTAGCTGTCAGTGGATTATACTTCATACCAAGAAGGTACATTACCCCACCAAGCCATCCTGTGACCATAACTATTGGCAATATAGTTGCAACGGACTTTATCAGGTCCCTGTATATCACAAGCATACCAAGGAAAATTATGGCCATCCCAAGGTAGCCCATGGTAGTCCTTCCTGATGTAAGAGCACCGATGATGGAGGTACCAGTAACTGTCATACCTGTGGCAGTCACTGTTACTCCCACAGGAGGAGCAAACCATTCCATGTCCTTCTCAACGGTTTCGATGACACTTGCAGTTTGTTTTGTGTCAAGGCCCCTGACAAGTCCCAGATTGAGTACACCAAGGTTCTTACCATCGATGTACTGTTCAACGACAACTGTGGGCATTCTATCAACAATGGCACCGATCGTATTCCTATCACCCGGTACTGAACCGTATGCAGAGGAAACAAGCGTCCCTATGCTGCTTGATGATGAGATCTGCGAGTGCCTTTCCTCAGAAAGAGCAGCAAAGTCCACCATCCATTGGACGAGTTCCGGGTCAAGGATATCATCGGCACGGATTATCACGTTGATATGATCAGATCCTCCCATGATATCATTCAGTTTATTGAGATCTAGCAATGCCTGCATGTCCTGTGGTACAAACTCCTTGGTGTTTGTCTGCACCCCCACCCGCTCATCGGCATAAAGCCCTGCGACAGCTAGCATTGTAGCAAGTGCAATGACTATTATCGGATGCCTTGCGGTCCATGAGGAGACTTTGACAAGGACCTTACCGATCAATGTTTCATCGGTTTGTGCCTGGACTTTGGATTGTTTGTTCCCATTGCATTCTTTCTTGAGGTCCCTTTTGTGAAGGATATAGAGCAATGGGACAAGAATGAGCATGGCTGCAAGATAGCACAAAATGACACCCACAAGGCTCATCTTTCCAAATTCCTGGATCATCGGTACAGGAGAGATGAAGAGTGCAAAGAAACCAAGAGCTGTTGCCACCAGTGCAATTCCTACAGAGGGACCTGTATGCTTGATGGTCTCAACTATGGCCCTTTCAGTACACTCCCCTTTTGCAAGCTCCTCTTCCACACGGTTATGGAATTGGATGGCATAGTCTGCCCCAAGACCGATAAGGATGGGGAAAACTGCCATTGATGCCATGGTCATTGGGAACCCAAGGATACCCATGGCACCAAAGGTCCATACAAGACCTATAAGGACCACGGGGATAGTGAGCAGACACCATCTTACATGACGGAAGACCATAAGCAGAGCAACTACCATCAGAACGAAGGCCAGCGCCAGCATACTTCCAAGGCTTTTTGTTATCTCTTCAGACATTGCTATCATGAAGGCAGGCTCACCTGTGGCTGTAACTGTGGTACCTGCTGGAAAATCGACCATGTTCAGACTGCGCTTGACCTCACCCAGAAGACGCTTCTTGTTTGCATCATCGATGGTACCAGGCATCTGCACCATGACAATGGTATGCCTGGGGTCTGGCACCAAACGATCGACATATTCTGATGGCAGTCTGGTGATCAGAGCATTTATAGTGGCATCATCTGGCATATCAGAGCGACCGGTTGCAGTAAATGATGCTTCCCTGAGAAGGGAGGCTATGCTCAATACATTCATTGCATCCTTGTCCTTGCTGATTATCTGCTCAAAGTCACTGATGGATTCGATCAATTTCGCATCGAGAACGTTATCTGATTCAATAAGCACAACAACGGCGTCACTTCCGAAATTCTGCTTGTACAGATGGTCGTAATTCTGAAATATCTCAGAGTCCCTCTTGACGAAAGTTTCAGTTCCACTCTTATGTTCTATCATGCCTGCACCGTAAAGTGACACGAACATCAGGACTATTGCTAGGAATATGACTAGTCGTGGCTTTTTCTCAAGTAGTTCACCGATTTTTTCATAGACTTTTTTTGCAGACATAGTGAGTCAGTAGTAGAGTACTAACAGTATTTATAGTTTGTGTGGCACAACAATAATGGTATTTAAAAAATGAAACCGAAGTATTTGATGAACTGATAGAACGAAAAATAAGTACAAAGAACAGACAATATGCAGGTCATTGCAAAGACAGTGGCTAGAGATCGTCTAATTAGCTCATATTACCTCCATTTCTGATCAGTTAGCAATAAACGCGTGCTACATCTATAACGAAAGATGCGGCATCCTTTTACCTTCCAACCCTCCGGCTCGCCGCCAATCGCGCGCGTTTTTCCCGAGGCGCGGACAATATATAGGAATTAACGTGAAAAATAGAGTATTCTTTAAAAAAGCCATAAGAATATAAAGCGAAATTCTGATCAGACAAGCTCGGCTACATGGATGAGTTGAATGTCAATGTTTATAATCCGGCAGGACGATATCATCGGTATAAATACGGAAAGAAGTTTCAAAGGCAACATTTTTAATATAATCATTTGCTTTTCTAAGCTTAGAATACAAGAACAAGACTTATTTTCATGAATGAGGCAATGCGATGATCACCAAAGAGAAGGTCAGACATATAGGATGGCTCTCACGCATCGACATCAGTGAAGAGGAAGCCGATGCCTATGCAGAGCAAATGAATTCTGTGCTGGACTATTTCGGACAGCTTGACGAGGCAGATACACAGGACATAGCCCCCACATACCATATAGTAGATATTACCAATGTCTTCAGAAAGGATGAGGTACAGGCGTCCATGCTACCGGAAGATGTGCTTGCGAACACAGAGCACAAAGAAGAGAACAACTTCAAGACCCCAAGGATCATGTGAGGTGTGAAGATGCCAAAATGGAAGAGTATCTCACAGATAAAGCAAGATGTAGCAACAAGCTCTGCAGAAGAGGTAACTGCATCCTACATAGATATTATAGGAAAGAGCAAGATCAACGGATATGTCAGTGTATGGGATAAAGCACTGGAGAGTGCTGGTCGGATAGACAGGGAAAAGCACAGTGGGCCACTGGCAGGTGTGCCTGTTGCCATCAAGGACAATATCTCCACAGCGGGCATTGCCACTACATGTGCATCGAAGATGTTGCAGGGCTATGTGCCACCCTTTGATGCGCATGTCATAGAAAAACTGAAGGAAGCAGGGGCTATCATCCTTGGAAAGACGAACATGGATGAGTTTGCCATGGGCTCGAGCACAGAATCCAGCTACTATGGCCCCACACATAATCCCTGGGACAAAGACCGTGCCCCTGGAGGGTCATCCGGTGGCAGTGCTGCTGTTGTTGCAGCAGGAGAAGCACCGATATCCATTGGTTCAGATACTGGTGGTTCAGTAAGAGGACCCGCAGCTTTCTGTGGAGTGCTTGGATTGAAGCCAACATATGGGAGAGTATCCAGACATGGACTTATTTCCTATGCCAATTCCCTGGACCAGATAGCTCCCATAGCCACATGCGTAGCAGATATTGCCATCATGATGGACATCATATCCGGCCACGACAAAAGAGATAACACATCCGTGAAGAAGGAATGTAATTGCAGCAGCGCTTTGAAGGATGATGTGGAAGGGATGAGGATAGGAATCCCCGAGGAATATTTCGGAGAAGGGATCGACGATAAGGTAGAAAGCATGGTGTGGAAAGCCATACACAAGTTCGAGGATATGGGCGCATCTTGGAAAAAGGTCTCAATGCCCCACTCAAAGTTTGCTCTGGCATCATACTACATCATTGCCATGAGCGAGGCATCATCCAACCTTGCACGCTTTGACGGTACAAGGTACGGATTCAGAGCAGAAGGAGATAACTGGCACAATATGGTATCCAGAACACGGGCAGAGGGCTTTGGACCTGAGGTCAAGCGCAGGATATTGCTTGGGACATATGCACTCTCTGCAGGATACTACGATAAGTATTATCATAAGGCTCTGCAGGTCAGGACCCTTGTAAAACAGGACTTTGACAGGGTGTTCAAAGATATGGATGTACTAATGACACCAACAATGCCCACAACAGCCTTCAGGATAGGAGAAAAGATAGATGATATGCTCTCACTATATCAAGCCGATGTCAATACGGTTCCGGTGAACCTTGCAGGCGTACCGTCAATTTCCCTGCCATGTGGACACATGGATGGGATGCCAGTGGGTTTGCAGATAATTGGAAAGGCCTTCGATGAGAATACCATATTGAAAGCAGCATACAGCTTTGAACAAAATACGGACCACCATGCAAAAAGGCCGGCGGGGGTGGCATAATGGTATATGAGAACCCTGACGGTGTAAGGATAGGGTTGGAAGTGCACGTTCAGCTCAACAGGCTCAAAACAAAGCTTTTCTGTGGCTGCTCGACTGACTACCATAATGATGGACCCAACACCCACGTGTGCCCTATATGCCTTGGCCTCCCAGGTACATTGCCTGTACTGAACGAAGGAGCTGTTGAGTTTGCAATAAAAATTGGGCTTGCGCTAAATTGCGAGATCGTTGGAGAGACCCAATTCCATAGAAAGAACTATTATTATCCAGACCTGGCCAAAGGATTCCAGACAACACAATACGACCGTCCTATTGCCAGCAAAGGGAAGATAATCATTGAGGGAGAGGATGGAGAACGTGCCATAAGGGTGACTCGCGCCCATATTGAGGAAGACCCTGGCAGACTTCAGCATATTGGCTCCATTGAAAAGTCAAAGGGAACACTCATAAATTATAACCGCTCCGGGATGACGCTCATAGAGATAGTGAGCGAGCCGGATATGAGGACCCCAAAGGAAGCAAGAAGGTATCTGGATAAGCTTAAGAGCATATTGGATTACCTGGATGTGTTCAATGGTGACCTGGAGGGTGCCATGAGGGTGGATGCTAACGTTTCAGTGTTCTGGGGAGAGCGTGTGGAAGTGAAGAACATCTCTTCGTTCAAGGGTGCCGAACGTGCTCTACTCTATGAGATAATGAGGCAGAAGAACCACATACGTCGTGGTGGGAAGATAATCATGGAGACCAGGCACTTCGATGAGGCAAGAGGGGTCACAATATCCATGCGTACCAAAGAGGAAGAACACGATTACCGATATTTCCCCGAGCCTGACCTCGTACCAATAAAGGTATCCGACAGGGTGCCTGCTATACTTAAGGCCTTGCCAGAGCTCCCAGATGCAAAACGTGAGCGGTTCATAGCTCAGTACGGTATAGCGGATATGCATGCAAGGGCCCTGACCACGGAGATCCGGATGGCTGACTTCTATGAGGCAGCCGCATCGAAGGTTGATCCAAAGGCAGCTGCTGTGTGGATAGCAGATATACTCAAGGGTGAGTTGAACTACCGTGACACGGATATTGGTGCATTCTCTGTAGATGATATCGTTGCAGTCATCGATCTGGTGAGGAACAATAGTATCACCGAGCAAAGTGGTGTTCAGATAATCCGTAGCATCCTTGACGAAGGAGGCAGCCCCGATGAGATAGTAAGGACCAAGGGTTTGCTAAGAGTAGATGATGACATCGTGGCAAGAGCTGCTGAGGAAGCTGTGAATGAGAGCCCTGAAGCTGTAGCAGACTATCTTGCAGGAAAGGAAAAGTCCCTGAACTTCATAGTAGGTAAGGTCATGCAGAAAACAAAAGGCCGTGCCGATGCCCGTGAGGCAAGGGAGAAAGTACTGGAGAAGATCAATAAGTAGAAATGGACAATGCCTGCGTGGGTCATGAACATATGCATGCTCGCTGATGCAAATGAAAAATGATCCACACATGGCAGCGTCGAGGAGTTGTAGGAACTACAGAGAAAGGTGGCAAAACAATTATATGTTTTGACCTTCATGTATGCAGCCTACCATTATTTTGATATATCTTATCACAAATCATTCAAATCATTAAGGTGAAGATCATGGCAAGGTTTCCAGAAGCTGAAAATAGAATATTGAACAAGAAGATATGTATGAAATGTAATGCACGCAACGCATTCCGTGCAACAAGATGCCGCAAATGCGGTAGTGAAGAACTTCGTCCAAAGTCCAAGGAAGCCAAGGGTGGCTGATCGTTCTTGATGCAAGTGGAAAAGTACCTCAACGACATCGCGGCGCGCGAAGGTACGGTTCACTTGACACTCATCGACCCTGCGTCACAGTCCCCAGAAGACGCCGCATCGATCGCATTTGCTGCGGCGCAAGGGGGCACAGATGCAATAATGGTCGGAGGCTCCACCGATGCCGGAGGAGTAGTGCTTGATCAGACGATATTGAAGATAAGGGAGAGGACCGATAAACCCATAATCCTGTTCCCTGGCGGTGCTTCAGGCGTCAGTAGGCATGCAGATGCCATATTCTTCATGAGTCTGCTTAACTCGCGGGACATCACCTTCATTACATCCAGCCAGGTAATGGGTGCCCCTCTTGTGTATAAGAGTGGTATCGAACCCATATCAATGGCATATATAATCGTCGAGCCCGGAGGGACTGTGGGCTGGGTAGGGGACGCAAAGCTCATACCAAAACGAAAACCAGAGATAGCTGTTGCATATGCGCTTGCTGGGAAATTCCTGGGTATGCATTATACATATCTTGAGGCAGGCTCCGGAGCAGATGAACCAGTAAGGCCGGAAATGATAGCTGCGGTCAAGCACGCCCTGGGAAGCAATATGCTCATTGTGGGTGGCGGAATACGTGATGCAGAAACAGCTAAACGCTGTGCTCTTGCTGGTGCAGACATGATAGTAACTGGAACCGTTGTAGAGAGGAGTTCCGATGTCACCGGTAAGATAAAGGAACTGGTATCAGCTATAAAGAACTGATGCCTACTGCCCTTCTTTTTATTTATCTATTCACCTGATGGAACGGAGGTTTTGATAATGCTTGTAATATCCGATATCATAAAAGAATATCATTGCTACAATGGAAAAGTGCGTGCATTGGACGGTGTGGGTTTTACTGTTGCAAACGGTGAGATACTTGGGATCACAGGAAAGAGCGGAAGTGGGAAGACAAGTCTGCTGAAGATCATCCGTGGTATAGAGACCTTTGAGCATGGTAGCATCGAACTTGACGGACACAAAATAACCCCTGATATGGGAGAAGAGGGCGGAAGATATCTGCAGTCACAAAGTGCTATCCATTTGCAACGCAATTTTGGATTATGGAACGGTCCTGCTTTTGAAAATATCGTCCGTAGGCTAAACGCATTAAAGACCGGAGATGAGGGCTTGCCCGAGCCGGAATCACCAGATTACGAAGAACTGAAGGACGAAGCGATGCTTATCATGAAGCTTGTGGGCCTTGAACATAAGGCTCTGCATTCAGCCAATCTTCTTAGTGGAGGAGAGAAACAAAGGCTCATCCTCGCCCGCCAGCTCGCTGCAAAACCAAGGCTACTCCTACTGGACGAACCTGTCACCATGACAGGACCAGGTACAAAACAGGAAATACTTGACCTTATAAAAGACCTGAAACATAAGCTGGACATACCAATCATAGTGGTCTCCCACCTTCCCGAGATCCATATGTATCTCTGTGACAGGGTCATGTGTCTTGAAAATGGAAAAGTGACAGCTATAGGAGAGCCCCAGGATGTACTCAAGCATTTTATGAAAGACATAGCTGAACAAGTAGAACTTGTAGAAGTAAAGGAGAAAAAGGCCGTTATTAAGGTAAGGGGCCTGTCTCACCGCTATGTCCTCCTTAGGGTTGGAGAGGTATTGAAATTCACTGATCTGTCCATGGACATCTATGCCGGGGAGATAACTGCACTAGTTGGTCAATCGGGTGCAGGAAAAACGACATTGCTCAGAATAATAGAAGGCCTTAGGACACCAAATGAAGGGAGTATATGTTACCTGCATGAGGGGCAGTGGCTCAACATCCTTGAGTTCACCAGACAACGCCTGGACCTGCGCAAGAAGATAAGCATCATGCATCAGGAATTTACACTTTCGCCCAACTCCACGGTACGGGAGCAAATGGCCTTCCGGTTGCGTCTCAAGGGCAAGCGTTCACTGGACTACGCTAGGGAGAAGGCTGCTGAACTTGGGATATCGGACCAGGTACTTGACACCCTGTACTGTCTACCGGATATGTCAGAGGATGAAAAGGACCTGCAGATGCGCCAGATGAACCTTAGCATGGACATCTACGCAAGACTATTTCCTTTCATCACAAAAGATGATGTGGATGAATATGCAAAGGACATTTTTGAGGCACTAGACCTACCGATGTCCATATTGGATAAAACACCCACACAGATAAGTGGTGGAGAACACGTCCGCGCATTCATTGCCCTGGCGCTTATAAGCCATCCTGAGATACTGATACTGGATGAGCCATTTGGTGACTTAGACCCCATTACCCTGAGGGATGTGACAAACTCCCTTAAAAGAATAAACAGCAGAATGGGGACAACAATGATACTGGTAAGCCACCACATGGACTTTGTGAAGGAAGTGGCACACCGTGCTTTGCTCATTGACAATGCACAAATAATAATGGACGCCAAGCCTGAAGAGGTCTGCGAACAGCTTATCAGTATGAGCAATGCCACCTACCTGAGATGACGGGAAGGAACATCGGACCAAATGATGTAGCTCATTATCAGAGAATTAGCCATAGGCGTTCATTTAAAAAATGGTAGGTAAAGTTTATATAGGTTGCTAAATAATGCACGTTCGGGCGCACACTATCCCTCCATATGAAGTTCTACAGGAATTTCATCCATAAACTCTTGTCCATTCCTTCGATAAATTCTGTGCGCCTTTTATAGTTTATTCATAATATCTGTCATGTTCTTTTTGAGTATCGTGACTCTACCTATTTAATGGTAAAACCCCCCACGAGGTTGTCTCATCAGAATTTCGCTTTATATTCCTATCACTTTTTTAAAGCATACTCCATTTTTCACGTTAATCCCTATATACTGTCCGTGCCTCGGGAAAAACGCGCGCGGTGGCCGGCGAGCCGGGGATTGGACTGTAAAAAGAGGCCTCTTTTTTCTTTAGAAAGATGCAAACGCATCTTTCGTTATAGACCTAACACGCGTTTATTGTTAACTGATCAGAAATGGAGGAAATATGAGCTAAATAGACAAACTCGACCAAGAAAGAGCATACATGAGTAAATCTTATATAAAACTGAGCCGTATAATATTATTGGCATAAATGGAATTGAATAAAAATATCAAGGTAAAAAGGTCCTTTAATTTTTACGGTTGGTTTCTATGACAGAGTTCCCATGGGAGATAAAGAAAGGCTCAGAAGCTAGGTCACAAGGTGCAACTCCACCTGCTGGTGAACTACCTGCCTTCCTCACAGGAAAAGGAGGGGGAAATGAACCTGAAAGGTCCGGCTTATCCATACCGGACATCCTTGCAAATGCTTTTGCAGGTGCCCCGATGGAAGAGATGAAGATAGAGATGCCAGTCTTTGATAAAAGACCTGCAGAACAATCACCACCGTTTATACCCCCAGGATTTCAGAATATCAGTGAGAGCCCGGGTTTTATTGGTGCAGACATCAATAAAAATAAGTCTCCGGAAGTACCTCATGCACTTTTCAACCCGTCATCCCCGCCCACTGGCATGAACGAAGACACAAAGGCAAAGAAGACTGCAAGAAAATCACCTCCACCCATCTTTAAGCTGAAGACACAGGATGATACAGAGCTTGAAAAGGAAGAGCATGCTACTGTGGGAACCATACAAAGACCACCCTTGCCCTTCACAATGGGCACAGATGAAAAGAATGCAGAAACCTTACCCCCCTTTTTAGCACATGCTTCAGTATCTGCAATGAAAGATCCAAATATAACTATTCAACCCAGTGCTATGCAAGCACCTGGTCCTTTTAGTGCACCACCATCCATCACTACGGATAAAGTAGCACCGATGGATAATTTTAATACAGCTCCTGCAAGTCCACCATTCACTCCTCCAGCACAGGCAACCCCATTCAATCCAGCCCCTGCAAGTTCACCATTCACTCCCCCAGCACAGGCAAATCCTTTCAATCCAGCCCCTGCAAGTTCACCATTCACTCCCCCAGCACAACAGGCAAATCCTTTCAATCCAGCCCCTGCAAGCTCACCGTTCACTCCTCCAGCACAGGCAACCCCATTCAATCCAGCCCCTGCAAGTTCACCATTCACTCCCCCAGCACAGGCAAACCCATTCAATCCAGCCACTGCAAGTTCACCATTCACTCCCCCAGCACAGGCAAACCCTTTCAACCCAGCTCC
>CAZBJM010000024.1:0-1981 GCA_964492225.1 uncultured Methanosarcinales archaeon | reverse complement strand
CTGCAAGTTCACCATTCACTCCCCCAGCACAGGCAAACCCTTTCAACCCAGCTCCTGCAAGCTCACCATTCACTCCTCCAGCACAGGCAAATCCTTTCAATCAAGCCCCTGCAAGTTCACCGTTCGCCCCTCCATCACAGGCAAATCCTTTCAACCCAACTCCTGCAAACTCACCATTCACTCCCACATCACAGACAAATCCTTTCAATCCAGCCCCTGCAAGTTCACCGTTCACCCCTCCACCTCAGACAAATCCCTTCGGTCCAACTCCTGCAAGTCAAGCATTCCCACAAACAAATGATAAAGAACCATTCCACCAACCACGTGGTGCTCCATTTGACCCTTTTGCAGGAGCAATGAAAACTCCAGCGCCAGGATCTGTTGAGTACGGTCTCGGAGGCAAGCAATACAATTCCAATATCCAGGGTCCAATGCATATAACAATGGATGGACTGAAGAAGAAGGTGGAAATTGCCGGGAGATCGGTAAGATCTTTATTAATAGGCATGACCGCCGGGAAAAGCTTGATGGAAAGGATGGGCGATATGCGAGGAGACACAGGAAATGCTGTGCCTACGAACAAACATTCACCTTTTGTTCCAAATACTGTTCAAACCGACCCATTCTCAAGCCAAGAGCCACCGAAATATGAAATACCAGGAACATTCAGAATGGATACAATACACAGAGCACCTGTCACCGCTCCAAATATCACAAGTGAAGCTCCCATCTATAAGGACACTGACATGAGCAACACTGTGGACAGTATCAGGACAGTCACACCCCTGGACGAACCCCTGATGGAGCTGAAAGAAGAAGATAAGATCGATCTGTTCCAGGATGATACAGAAAGTACAGAAGAAGAAATAACGATCCAGGTACCAAAAGCACCTGTAAAGATAGAAAAAACTTCCAGAGCACCCATGAAAGACGATGGAGCCGCAGATAGCTCCAAGCCTATGTTTTCGGATGATGCGCTTAACATGATAGAACAGAAACAGATAGATGAAATATCCATGGAGTTAAAGGGTACAAAGGATGAAATAGAGGATGCTCTGGCAAGGATTGCAAATATAGATAGCAATGTACTTGGTTTCTCCACAAGGATGGAAGAGCTGGACTCAAAGATAGCCGGGCTCCGTGCAGATGATGGGGTGATGAACACAACTGTCACAAGACTGGACCGTGTTGATGAGAAGATATCTTCTCTGGAGGCTGGTCTTGAGAGCATGCGAGCCGATAACTCAGATATCCGAGGAAACCTGAGCAGGATAGAAGAAGGTATTGCTGAGCTGGTCAACTCCTATACTGCCCTACTTGTACAGATGCATGAATCATCACAGAGTAGCGATGAAAGGTTTTCCCGCATTGAGGAAGCACTCATACGACTCTCTCCTGTGGAGGAGCGCTTGTGTACCCTTGAAAAGCAGCACAATGAATCACGATCAATGACCATGGAGATGACAAAATCCATATCATCCATAATGGACGGCATGGGTGCAACAACTGGTGAACTAAGAGAACTGAAGGAAAGCTCAGAGCTCAATACCAGCAAACTGAGGGAGAATCTCAGCCTCATGACCGAGTATGTGGACTCCGAGCTGAGGAAAATGGGTGCACGAAGCTCAAGAGGACATGGTCAGAGCGTCCATCTATCTAGTATAACAAAGAATTCATCGAATATGAAATTGTGCATGGAATGGCTTGAGTTCCTCATGGGGCTTGTGGGAAGGAACAATCTACCTGATATCCTCTCCTATTATGAGGAATTGGGATGGATCACTGAACAAGTAAGGTCCGAACTGATGCACTATGCTGAAGGTATTGATTTTTACATGGAAAAACCTGATTGGAAGCTGACACCAGATGACCATGTCAAATCCATTTGGTTCATCGAGAGCCTTGCAGGTCTTAAAGTAGACAAGAACAGACTTTCAGTAATAGACAGGGACATAGAGAAGGTCAAGAAAGGTACAGAGAT
>CAZBJM010000023.1:0-25026 GCA_964492225.1 uncultured Methanosarcinales archaeon | reverse complement strand
CTCGCACCTCAAGAAGCCACACAGCTAAACGACCACGCAATCTGTCTGGTGCATTTTCAAGTACGATGACCAACATCGCCAATGCTCCTTTCATTAGGTATTGCAATAGACACTGCATCTTCAGAAGCTTCAGGCAAATCAATTCCACCAGCTGCAAGAACCTCCTCAATGGCAGGAATTATCTTTTTAAGTAAACGCGTCTCTCTGAAAGAATCCCTGCACGCAATTCTTACGGCTCTCTCATAATTTACGTGCTTCTCAGAAGCGACCCGAAAAGCGATGGGAACCACAGTCTCAAACTTAAAAAGGTCTGCAATATCGTAGACAAAAGAACGCGGCTTACCAGAGTGGATAAAACCAACCGCTGGGGAGTATCCAGCTGCAAGGATAGCTGCTTCTGCAACACCGTAGATACATGCCGTTGCAGAGCTTAAACACTTATTCTGTACATCGGAAGCGTCCCAATCGCCAACATCGTAACTTCTTCCCGTCCAATCAAGACCATATTGCTTTGCAAAAAGCTGATACATCTTTTTGACACGTGCAGCCTCCATTCCTCGCATCTGTTCAACATTATAATGTTCAGGTGGCTCCTCATTGAACCTCATGGCATACATTTTACGAACTACCCTCTTGCGCAGTTCATCGTCAAGTGCAATCTTTGCCTGGTATAGCAACCTGTCAGCCCGTGCACCTCCAGGTTGTCCAGCTGAATAAAGCCTAACGCCAGCCTCACCCACCCAGATAAGTAAACAACCAACCCTGGCTGCAAGAACCGCTGCTGCATGCGAGACCCGCGTACCGGGCTCAAGCATCAGGCAAACAATACCACCAACGGGGATGTGTGTGCGCACACCAGTCTTGTCGATTATGACAAAAGCCCCATCCAATACATCAAGTTCTCCCTTTTCCAAAAATAAAAGGGAAAAGCGCTCCTTAATGGCTATAGGTTTCAGTTTAGGTAACAAAAAGGATCACTACCTCAGCTAATTGGACGCACAAGCAACATTCCACACCCAAATCCCTTCGCCGGACCAATTCCCTTAAAAAGAGCCTGCCTAAAAAGCGCCGGATCATCCACAGTAAGTACACCTGAGAAATCAATAGTGCTCAAACTAACCTTATGACCCCCATTAGGCTTGAAAAAAGTATGACTACGATAACCATCGGCACGAACCTGGTCCATGCTCAATGAAAAACCATTCTGTTCTGACTTTTTAGCAAGCCATTCAACGCCTTTATCTTGGACTATCTCTGCAATATTTACCTTCCTACCCAACGAAGGATTATCTTTATTGAGCTGATATTTTGCATGCATCACAACATCATGACGATGCTGCTTACCACCCTCATCCCTTTTGGCAACAATTGGATTTGCACGAAGTGAAAAAGCAAGCCTTTGTCCAGACTTAAGTACAGGATTATAAGGTTTTATACTGATATCCCAAATATCATTCCTGTCATCTGGCTCCTTTTCAGATAGAATATAAAATGTTGGCAAATTACCATCCGATCTATAATGGTACAAAAAACTCCTAGTGGCTTCATCTCCATTTGCAAACAAAGACCAGACCAGCTTATGGATATTATAACTACTACCCATATTACCCGGCATACTTCTGTCATAAACCGCATTTGGCAAAAGCCTTGCTCTGCTCATAAACATGTATCTCTCCTCCAATCCACCATTGAATAATACTCCCTCCTGTCTGCAAACTGCCATCTCTTCCTGCTTGAAACAGCATCGCGCCGAGAAATACTGTGCTCATAAGGAATATTTTCCCCTGGATCATCCCAATAGAACCTGCAAGCACCCTCTGCACTCAAGTTCCCGACAAAATCCCTGTCTTTAAACTCAACTTGCATAAAAGCCTCTTTCATACTTGAGGCTAAAACAACCACAGGATCCATTGGAAGTGCCAAAGGACATGATTTCCTTCCCAAATATAATGAAAAGGAAGGTGTTTTCAGTACTTCTGCAAGCGCTTCAAGGGAATATGGGGGATTATTGCTGATTGATGAAAGTAGTATGGTATACACACCATCACAATAATAATCCCTAGTAGACAGAATGGTATTGAGCTCGTCTTTGGGTGTAGCAAGTTCTTCCTTTCTGGTCATGAAGTCCCTTTTATTTTTTCCAGTAGCGGCAGATGGCACCTGGGATGTATGATAATCACGAAGCATAACACCATCTGCATTTATCATAACACCGAAATTATATCCAGAAACCAACTCCATCTGCTTTTCCTCCTCATCCCTACGAATACCCAAGGCTGCTGCCAGCAAACCAAATATTGCTGACTTTGAGGGATGAGCAAAAGTAGGCCTGTAAGAGCCTACTGCAATATCACCCCACGAAGCCATAGGTCCATATAAGCGAAAAACCAGATAATCTTTCAAAGCGACCACCTCATTCATTGATCTTTGCAAGCAAAGTTCAACATATCAGACAGTGACCCCTCGCCTGTATAAGCATTCATCTCAAGCCTTGCCTCACAGCACTTACCATACACCTTTTCCATTTTCTCATTGGTCAACTTCAAAGCGCTTATAGCATCTTTCAACATGCTTCTTCCTTTAACAGGCTCAATATATGAAACAGACAACGAACGTGGCTGTTGCTTTCCTTTTTCTATCATCATGTAGGATGCATATGCTCTTGATGCAAAACTGTTCTGCTTCCCGGTCGGAGAGACCTTTGCCATAGCTTCGATCAGTGCCGCCACTGTTTTATTTGCAAGCTCCTTGTTTCCTCCGAGATTTTTCTCCAGAAGTTCACGGTCGATGCAAACATAGGTATAGAAAAGACCAGAAGCAAACTCAGTCTCTCCAAGATGTGCAGCACCCATATCATCCTCGCCTCGATTAAGATCATCCACCGCTGTGAAGTAATCATCCTCGACAGCAACCTCATTAACTGTAATAGCGTGTGCAACCTGTACCGCAGCTTCAACATTGAACTTAGGGCTGGATGCAAGCATACGCCCAAACATAGCGATATCTACAGCTGCATTTTCCTGCTTTAAAAGTTCAAGGTCATCCTTTGAAGGACCAGCCCTGCCAGCAGACAGTTTCTTGATGAGTTGTTCAATTGCCTTAACCTCAACGAGACTAAAATGTGCCAACTGTTCTATCTCAAGGCCTTCTAAAGAATTATCACTATCTTTTTTTGGCTTTCCGAAAACACCTGCTATTGACTTTGACCACTCTTTTGCATCTTTGTCCGAGACTTTAGTATTCACTGGAGCATTCTTTTCTTTTCCATTGAGGATATCTGATAAAAGAACTCCTGTAGTAAAGGCTTCATAGATCCGAACACCCATGTTCTTTGTTCGTATACCCAGATGATCTCCTAAACCTGCTGTAAAAAGATCAGAAGTCCTCCACGCTCTTTTAAGACTTTGTGAAGAAACCCTTAACCTTTGACTTCCTCCCATGACGGCAGTCTTTGGTCTCCCCAAATCGTCGCGATTCAGATTTGACGGGGGATACGATACCAATGTATGTACTTGTATGAATTTTGACATTTTTTTCACTCCAGATCCTTAACTCTTACCTTCAGGTATTTTTTCATAATATGTATAAGCCCATTCTTTCTTCGTGCGTTCATTCCACCAATAAAGCCCATTTGCAAGACTGCAGATATTCACATTCCCGTCCATGAGCTTCACTATTCTGACAACAGAACTAAATAATTCTTCTTTATCCTTTATCTTTAAAAGTCTCTTAAAGCGCGGTCCACTTACCTGGGGACTTGAACCATCCTTCAAAGCCGCCATCTGAGTAGCAAACGACTCATTCCCATGATGGTTGCGTATATTGACCAGCACACCAGCAATGAGTGCAACTGACTCCTTATTCCCAAAACCAAGTCTGTTCAGGGATAACCACAGATTATGATATGAGGGGTTAAATACCACCTCAACGGTACTGTGGCATCTGCGAAGCTCTGCCCTGTCCCCTCGATTGTTATCTAAATTTTTCCACCATGTAAGTAATGCCTGACATGCATCAGGATTTTTCTCCAGCGAATATGTGTTTATTGCCAACTTATATTCCCTCACTATTATCAATTAGACTTAATCAACTCGTTCTTACTTTTCCATCTTTGGTAATCCTAAAATATCCCTTATTTTCTTACCACCCTCCGAATTATATCTTCTCAGGTCTCGCCGTGCCTTAGATACCCTTTCAGGATCCACTACACTAAATTGCATAGACTGGGAATACTCATCGAATAGATTTTCTGAAACTCGTTTTAAATGTCGTATCCATTTTAACTTGAGCTCAACCACATCCTGTCCATTCTCGAGTAGAGTAGCCATTTCACTAAGAGAACTATAGAAGAAGGGCTCCGTATCATGCCAAAAACGTGCATCGATGAATGAAAGATCACCACGCAACGTCACTGAACCATACAAAGCCTGCTTTATACATCCACGAGTATTGATCCTTATTGCCTCTGCTGTTTTGATCAGCTGTGATATTGCCGTTTCATATGCAGACCTGACCCCATCAGGTACATTGAGCAAAGGCATAGTACTCTCATACCAACACCGAACTTTCATATTATCGAAGTCATAACCAAAGCTCCACAATTGCGCCTGATATTTGAATACCTCATCAAGATCTGCCAAGCTCCTTTGTTTGCTACGAAACTTTTCCAAAGCAAGAGACGGATGAAATCCCTCATCTGGATCTGTTTGAACTAAGCCCAACCAATGACGATAACTAAACCCTCCCGGTTGTGGATGACGTGGCAACATTGCATCTTTTGTTTCTTGATAAGGCGTTAAAACGTGGCGCCACGCCCCAGTATAGTTGACACCATAGTTTTTTGCAATGTAATTGCTTATGGTGCGTTCAGTTTCATGGCCACAAACATCACAAATTCCACTGAAATTCTCATCAAGGCAAAGCCTGATCCTGCGTGGCATCCCCCAATACATCTGTTTTGGATTTACATCCATTGGAGTTGTTTCTTTTCCTCCTTTTGTTTCACTAGAACGAGTAGGTTTCATCCATGGGAATATGTCACCAATTTCCCTCTTTTCAACATCCCCAAGGCTTGTAAAATTTTCATCAAGAACAATGTTCAACCAAATTGTTTGCCATAAATTGTTACCAAGTACCAAGGTAGTCAGAGGACCCCCGCCTCTGAGTGATGTGCGATGTCCCTGCCCCCCGGAAGGGGCATTGAGTTGAAGGTTAAAAAGTGCAGTTGCACAACATGGAAAACACATCTGCTCTACAGTATCCCTTTTCAAGAAGTGATCTGCATTATGCTTTAATGTCTGCTCACCTGGCATTTCCACAAGTAGGGCATCGACTCTGTTTTCCACTCCCTCCAAGTCCTCCAAGTCTTGCATGAAACGATACTTCTCACCATCAAGATCAAATGCTTCCGATACTTTCTCAAATTTTTCCTTCAGCTCTTCTGGTTTTGGAGGAGAAGTAAAATACTTCCTCCATTCTCTTTCATTGATAGGGGACATTGTCGTTTGTACCAGTCCTATCATGAACTGGATAAGTGAACCATTGAAATCTGCCCGCTGCGTAAACAGAGAGACAAACGGATTTGATTCTAATTGGTCAGTGACCATCCATGGTGCTATTTTTTCATATGTACCATCCTGCCTTTTTACCCATATCCATTTTTCCCGGATCAAATTAAAAACCATAATGTCACCCTTATTCCTTATCACATATGCAAAGACCTGTTTCTGGATTATATGAGATATATACTTCTTTACGATATTTATTCTTACCTACTCCATTCCAAATTACCCCATCATCTGAAAGCATAGGTATCAGTAGACACCATTTCCCCTTATCATGCATAGTTTCCTTAGCCTGAGCAATATGATCCGCCATATTTTCAGCATCGTCAGCAGGATATCTTATACGCCCCCCACTAATGCTCAACTGACTTAATTCCCATGCATGCGCCTTAGCATCGAACAGAGGAACAAGAGCACCATTTTCAAACTTAGCAAGCCGCACCTCTACTGAATCACCAAGACGGGTCGGAGTTACAAGATCATCCAGCCACTGGGTACCGGATCTCTCATATCCTATTACAGGATTTAGACATTTTAGATTCGCCATACCAATCTCTGCCATTGCCTCTCCATACGCACGTTCATCTATTTCTTTCAAAGGCACAGGAACATTAAGGGATGAGTCGATGCCAAATACACTCTCTATGAAATACCGGCTTTCCTCTGGTACACAGAATGAACCATGCTTGGAAAGATAATGAGCGGTCAACCATAATTGCCCATGGGATTGATACACGTATGCTCCCTTTGGAAACATATCAGAATACCATTTCTCTGAGATATCGCCGCTTAATTCAGGAGAAAGGATACCAAGAACAGGTGTACCCCTATCATCATGGTCGCTTATTGAGCCATTACTCCGACGATGGCGCTGCAAGCGACCCGCTCTTTGGAATATCAGATCAATTGGCGCAAGGTCGGTAACCATATAATCAAAATCAATGTCTAGCGACTGCTCTACCACCTGTGTAGCGATCAATACCTTACCTTTGCGTTGAAGTGGTCCACTTTTTTTCCCGAAGTAGCTGAGGACCTTCTCCTCGATCTCAAGGCGATCACCCATCATAAATCTTGCATGGAACAAATGCGCCTGGTCCTTTCCTAAAAGGTCTACAAGCTTACCATATGCCTCGATGGCATCATCCACTGTATTTCGAATCCAGCAACAACACTTTCCATCACGTGCATACTGTAGCAGTTTGTCTATAACAGCAGTATCTTCATGCAGGAATTCAACACTCACCCGACGCTCAGTGCCTGCACGTGAAGCAATGGGAATCTCAGAAAAGCCAGAGCTGTGTACATGTGTCATAAGCGGGTATTCCATACTGGACATTGTACTTGCTGAAATACCCAAACCCTTACAAAAGGAAGACACCAGCTTTCTGCGATGTTCAAGAGGTAATGTTGCTGAAAGGAGAATAGCACTACCACCTAAAGATGCATGGAACTCCAGAAGGATACACAGTAATTTATTCATATATGGATCATAGGCATGCACTTCATCGACTATCAGAACATTACGCGACAAGCCAAATAACCTCATCGACTGGTGGTTTGAGGGCAGTACTCCAAGCAATGCCTGATCTATCGTACCAACCCCAATATCCGCAAGTAAAGCTTTTTTGCGGTTATCTGCTATCCATGCAGAACATTGCGCAGAAACTGTAAGATCATCCCCCGAAGCTTTTCCATGGCGTTCATTTTCATGACTCCTCACACCAATAGAACTAATAAAAGCAGATGACAAGTGCCTGTGACCGTGCGCAAGGACCAATGACGGAGAAGAACCTGGGGTATATAAGGCATCATAAACATCAGCAAGCCGTTTATACATTGCATTGGAAGTTGCCATTGTAGGAAGACCTAAATATAGCCCATTTGCAATGTCCTTTGACATGAGACGATACGCTAAATACAATGCAGCCTCGGTCTTGCCACTTCCGGTAGCATCCTCAATTATGAAAAGTTGAGCACCATCTGCCACAGGACACTCTGACACATGAACTTGCATAGGACTGAGCGAAGAACTAATTTCAGGGAACAGGGTACCTATTCCAGCATTTGACCTTGTGACAGAAGGCAGGATCCCTGAGATGTTCAATGCTTGTTCTGCAAATGGTAAAGCGTATTTGTTCCAGTATTCTTCCAAAGGAAGTGAAGTAGATAGATAACCTTCATTTGAGGAACCTATCCAGTCGCTTATAATAATAATTCCTGCCATTAACCACGAGCTTACTTTGAATGCTTTCTCAAGGTCATCAAACTCATAATATAGTCCATCAGAACCTGCCAAACCCTTGAAAGCATCCCCCAGCAAAAAAGAGGATAATTGTTTCACAAATGCACTTGCCATTTGTATATCTTCTTGCTTAAACAGAGTATCTGGATTGATTTCCATCCCCATGTGCATTGTTTTTGGAGGAGTACCATGATGCCCCATTGTAGCACGCATCCAAGGCAACAATAAATCGCCCCACTCATATTGGTCAAAAATAACTTTATCCAATTTTAGCCAATTTTCATTCCATATATCCTTCCAAAGTTCTTTCCAGAGGTAATAACCCATACTGTCATGGTGAACAGTATAGTTCATGGTACTGCCATGCCCCCTCAAAGAACAGATTATATCGGGCTGTAGGTTCTGAAAGCTCTCAGAGAACTTCCCAATGTCATGTATTGCAAGATAAAATGATACAAGGGATATGATCTGTTCATCATCCAAAGGAATGATTTCCTTAAACCTTTGCAAAAGCAAATCATCCTTTCTCAAAAGAACATTACCAACCGCTGCTACATCCAAACAATGATACACTAAAAGATGAAATTCAACTGAGACTTGATCAGAACCAGGACGAGCTTTTCCCCAATTTTTGTACATACCTTCCATTTACCAAACACCCATATAGATATACATACACGATACGTCAGTATTAAAATGGACATATCAATGTACACCCCATATAATGTACACCTCTATTATATACCTTTCCACACTAATCACAAACCATTTTACACATACCACCATAAAACTACATACAAATATTACAACTACATACCCCAATTACCCATATATACCTCAAGATACATTAGTACACTAAAATGTCCAACCTAACACTCATCACAACACTATACACCCTTGACCCCGTACTTGTCTGCATAACTCACCTATCACCCTCAAAGGTAGTAATACTCACAGAGGATGGGGCAGTGGATAAGAAGGTACAGGCTGAGAACCTGCTTGAAGCGACCTTTGGGAAGGTCATAGAGATACAAAAGCTCATCACATCCCTGTATGACCCGGTGAGCATAGCACAGAACGTAGCGGATGCTATTGAAAAAGAGCATGATGTCGGGAACCAGGTCATCATCAATGTATCGGGGGGGCGCAAGCCTCAGGCCTTTGGAGCACTGTTTGGAGCATATGCTCGCAGCACCATGGTAAAACGCGTGGTCTATATAACAGAAGAGGACAACTTCATAATCGATTTCCCTATCCTCAGCTTCAACATATCGCCAACAAAAAAAGCAATACTTGAGCACATCAGGCAAGGCGAATCCGCAGTCACGGCTATCGCCACAAAAGTGGGCATATCCAGAGGCATGGCCTACAACCACATACGGGAACTCAAGGACATGGGGTATATCACCGACGAGAGCGGCTTTAGCATAACCGACTCAGGACGGCTTGCAGTCATCTGAAGGTCAAAGCACCCCTAAGAAATAATGTCCACAGGTAAGGGAATCACTTGCCGGAAGAGGTTTCCGACCTTTACCTTCAAGACAAAGTCGGTAGGCGCGTATGATCTCCCTTATCTCACTTTTATTGTGAAAGCTCAGGTCAAGCCTAAGCACATCGGCACCACTTGCCCCAAGAGCAGCAATATGCCCCCTCATGTCAAGTAGCTTTGAATGATATAACAGGGTGCGGGTCCCGGAGCGGACCAATGGGAAGGCCTCCCCCTTGTCATCCACAAGCATAACACTGCTATCCCTGGTGAGCTTATCAGCAACCGGTCTTAGGAGATCGTTCTCAGTAATGAGGAGAAGCTCACGACCATATGCAAGCAACTCCAACTGAAGCGGAAAATGTTCACTGACCATAACAGAGATATCCCTTATCTCATCCAGATTGAGCTCCGTTGAAAGTGTCACCCTCCTGGCCCCATATCTGGAATAGGTCAAAGCCGTATGGGCATTGAACACATTCAGCTCCCTCTGGGCCACAAAAGGCATACCAAGTCTTGCCGCCATGTGGACAGTACCGGGATTGGAACATGCAACCATGAAACCAGCCCGGTGCACCTGCTCCATAAGTTCCTGTACACACATGGAACCATCATCAAAAACAATCTGCGGAGTAACAAAGATAAGTTCTGTCCCTTTTGCCTTGAGATCATTAAGATAAAGGATATTCGCACCCTGGAAAAGTTCAGTAAAATGCTCCATAGAGATATAAACGATATCAGCCCCTGCATCAACAGCAGAGTATAGAGACTCGGGGTCCCTAACATCAACACTTAGAAGCAGGCCCTTCCTGGCCTCCTTTGTATCTGTTCCAGGCACAATAGGCTCCCTGGAACTTGCTGTATTCCTTTTATACGCACATCGCACAGCTTCCTGAAGCATAGAGAGGGCCTGCCTCCTGGCATTATTGAGGACACCCACAGGTATGAAAATATTGTCATCTGCTGTCACCTCCACCGATGAGGCATAATATGGAGTGTCACCTAGTTTACTGATAGCTTCGGATATCTGAAGGACCGTAGTGGGAGAGCTCCGGGCCTCTGGCACAATGAACTCATCCATAAAGGATAAGGTGTGTCTGGCCTCACTCACCTCGATCATAAGGGGTTTTCCCAAGCAAGCCGATACTTTGATATCAATGGGAAGGGAGCGCATCTTTCTCTTCTGCAGAGCATCCATAAGCTGGTTATCGGTAGCAAGGAACACTTCATCCTGCACCCGCACAGCCTTTCCGGTCTTTGGACTTATCTCGAGGATGACCTCCTCACCTTTAGATGCCCTGGCCACCTTCTCAGTCCCTAAGATGATGCCATCGACACGGCAACCAAGCATCTTCATGCGGGTCATTATACCAATACCATCCTTCTCGCCAATATCCTGCATAAGCACGAGCCTCAGCCCTACATGATGCTTTGAATGGACAAGCTCCTTTACCCTCCCTATGAGAACACCATAACATGAACTGTATTTCTGGTGGGTCACATCCTCCTGACCACAGATAAAACCCTGGGTGAACCCCCTGTAGAACAATTTTGCAAGATCGTTCTCATAGGCTGCGATCTCCTCAGGGTCCAGATTTTTACCAGTACTGCATATCCTATCCACGGCAGCCTTATAGACCTCTGAGCTTGCGGTCACATACTCCGCCTTCTTCATCCGCCCCTCTATCTTCAGACTGGTGACACCTGAAGCTACTATACGGTCAAGTTCAGGAAGAGTGCATAGTTCAGCACAACTGATAGGATATGTCCCAAACATGCCTTTCCCTGCCTCCTTCCCATCGATCGCAATACGATATTGCTTACGGCAGGGCTGGGTACATGCGCCCCTGTTTGCACTCCTGACACCCAGAAAACTGCTGAACAGGCATCTGCCCGAATAGGAATAGCACAGTGCACCGTGTACGAATAGCTCTACCTCGATATTACTCCTGTCAACAATGAATTTCACCTGCTCGCTACTAAGCTCTCTAGATAGGATGACCCTGGAGGCCCCTGCTTCTTCCACAAAGGCAAGGCCTTCCAGATTATGGATCGTCATCTGTGTACTGGCATGTAAGGGAAGATCAGGATAGTTCTTGCTGAGCAGTTGCATCAGACCCAGGTCTTCAAGGATGATAGCATCGATACCCCATGCATAGGCTTTGTCAACTATATCGAGTGCGTTTTGCAATTCTTTTTGCTTGAGCGGGATATTCAATGCCAGAAATACCTTTACAGCCCTGGAATGAGCCAGGTCGATGACCTCTTCCAGTTCATCCAGCCTGAAATTCTTTGCTCCCTTGCGGGCATTGAAGTCTTCAACACCAAGATAAACAGCATCAGCAGCCCCTTTAAGAGCGCCGGTCAAAGCTTCGATATCACCTGCAGGAGCAAGTATCTCAGGAGGCTTACAGTTCTTTATAGCAGGATCATTCTCACTCATATTGCATCGGTCCAGATATCGTTTGTATTTGTAATGATAGCATTACATGGATATGGTTTAAAATGATTTCTCAGGCAAGGGTACACTATGGAGATGCCCATGTGCGTCATTATCCATTCGTGGGTGCATATGTTTCTTTGTTAAGACCGGCCGTATAGCTCGCGCGCGCGTTCTGACAGGCACGGTGGTATATATTAAAACGTGCCTCAATGCCTTATTGTTCATTCGATGGCGCATCTACCTACCTGTTGGATAAGCCAGGGTCGTTCGTGCGCGTTCTGACCGGCACCCGGGGCATAAGTAATAGAACCATGGCTCAGTACCTTATGAACTACTAAAGGGGAGATATATTCTTCATTTTGGAAAGGTCATGCCAGATATACTGCCATTTAAAAGGAAATATGAGACAATTTCAACAGCAGATATTGCAGTAACCAACAGCTTAATATACAAATGAATAGTATGGATTTTAAATTATAAAAATAGGGATGATACTAAATGCAATCCATTATAATGACACAAACCGATATAATCAAGATGGCTAAACATGCTATCACATCCTTTGACAAAGTAGAGGCTGAAAATGCTTCAAGGAATGCATTGGATGCTAACATGGACCTTGTAGACTTCATTGAGAAGGGATTTGTAGCCGGAATGAAAGAAATTGGTGACCTTTTCGAAGATGATGAAATAACACTTCAGCAGATCCTCGATGCTTCAAAGATCATGAACGCTGGAATGAATGTCCTTAAACCGTATATGGAAAGCCCGGAGCACAATGTATGCCGCTTTGGGAACATAGTCATGAACGTGTAAAGAAGGAGTAATGATAACATCTGTACGGGCACATTAGCTGAGATAACTTTTTTTAAATGACGGACTGGGGCATATATGGTTTCGGTCCGGAATTATTTTAATGCCCGAAAATAGGAAACTTTTTTATTCAGATAGGCTTAGCCATGGACCTAAAAATAAAGGCCTTTCTCATAAGAATAGCCTATAAAATAATGTAGTAAGCGCTGGAAAAATAACCCTGCTACATAAAGGTCAGTAAGCATAAATATAGTGACCTTTATCATTGATACCATGGACTGGTTTGTGATCAATGCTGTTGATAAAGCAATAGCACGAACTAAGAAGTGTCTCATGGGACCCTTCGAATTCTGGAAATGGTTCCGATTGACCATGATAATAATGCTCCTGGGCACCACCGGCTTCAATACAGGGGGCAGCAGTGGTCTCTTTGATAATAAGGGGGAAGGCTTTGGTGATACCACCACTGGTCCTTTGGCTTCTATCGCCTATGCAAAGGACTCTTTGATCTCATCGATCGACAGCGACCCTGCACTGATAGCCGCGGTCATTGGAACATTGCTCATAATGCTATTATTGTTCGTACTCTTCATGTCCATATTATCCAGTATCATGGAATTTGTCCTGATACGGTCCCTTGTTAGCAATGATGTTAGGATATGGGACTATACACGGCGATATTTCTCAAAAGGAGCAAGACTTTTCCTGTTCCGCATACTGGTCAACCTGATAATCGTTGCCATTGCCGCAACATTCATTGTGCTGATCCTGATCATGACAGGAGGATTCGTTGCACTGACCGGAAACATACTATCATTTATGGCCGTGGCTATTGTTCCAATACTTATCATGTTGATGATAATTGCCCTGCTTAGCAGTATCGTGAACTCCTTCATCGGACTGGCAATACCCATTTCAATGTACTCGGGAAAAGGAATAACGAATGCCTTTTCCATAGTATGGAGAAAGTTTATTCAAGACCCATGGCAGATACTGATATACTGGGCAGGAAGAGCAGTCCTGCAGATAGCTCTGGGTATTGTAGTGACCTTTGCTTCCTTGCTTGTCATCTTTACTATAGTCCTCGTATCTGTGATGATAGATGTAACAATATTCCTGCTGCTCAAGATAATAGCTGTGGGAGCTGTGTATATACTGATACCTCTGATAATTATACAGTTGACATTACTCATACTTGCGATAGCATTTGTGGGCATGCCTGCCAAAGTGTTCCTCAGCTACCACATGCTCACATTCATGCAGCTCTGGTACCCGGATACAAGGATACCAATGTTCGATGAACAAAATGGCACAGAAATGAACCTTGATACTGGGATGTTGTAAGGCCCTGAACTGTGAATACTTATGAAAAAGATAATATTGGCGTCAGCATCGCCCCAAAGGAAGGTCTTGTTGGCACAACTGATAGGGAATGACTTTGAGGTATCTCCCAGCTCCTATGGAGAAGGAACTGTAGAGGGACTTTCACCCGAGGAACTGGCTGTGCACCATGCCCGTAAAAAAGCAAGGGAAGTTGCACAAAGGGAAAAGGAGGGATTGATCATCTCTGCTGACACCCTTGTCGTTTGCAATGATGAGATATTGGGCAAGCCTATTTCTGAAGAGAGAGCAAAAGCGACCTTGGAAAAGATAAGCGGACAGGTTATAATGGTCATTAGCGGCGTGACATTATTGGACATTGGGACAAATAAGGAAATAAGCTTTTGTGAGACCACTCTGGTCCATATGAAGCATATGAGCCCACTGGAGATAGCATCTTATGTGGAAAGTGGGGAGCCACTGGAAAAAGCCGGTGCCCTTGCCATACAGGGAAAAGGTGCAAGCTTTGTGGAAAAGATAGATGGCGAGCACTCCAATGTAATAGGATTGCCACTCTTAAGATTAGCAAGGATGATGGAACAAATGGAGCATGCTCCAAAGGATGAGCTTTTTCCTTAAGCTTGCCTAATTAGCGCGTATTTCCTCCATTTTTGATTAGATATTTTTCAGAATGACCGTAAAACGCTATCCTTATTTTCTACAAAGAACGTGCGCACCACTATGTAGCCTATATCCGGACGCTCTGCCACACGCGCGCGTTCTTATTGGGGGCCGGACCTACTATCAAAAGGGGTGCGGAAAAGTTGTATGATGGAAAAAGAGAAATGGTCATAATGCGCATCTCTGTCAGACAAACTCTCCTTAATAGGTACACTTCATCGAAAGTTTAATTTAGCACACTGGATGATTCCTATTGAACAATTCCTATAAACGGAGGACATCGGTTTGTGCGATATGACACTACGGGAGCGTTTCATACGCTCGTTGAAAATGGAAAGGACAGATAAAGTGCCAGTGTGCTCTGTCACCCAGACAGCAACTGTTGAACTTATGGAACTGTCAGGAGCAAGCTGGCCACTGGCACACTATGACGCAGAGAAGATGGCAACACTTGCTATTGCAGCTTATGAGATGACTGGCCTTGAAGCTGTAAGATATCCATCTAGTCCAATAGCGATACCAGAGGTCTTCGGATGTACGATCGACAAGGGTACTTTAGATGTGCCACCATTCATGCGTGATTTCCCTTGTAAGACGATTGAAGATATTGAAAAGATAAGCATTCCTGAAGACCTGAGGGAATATAAAGGAGTGAAAGATGTACTTGATGCAAGCGATATCATCCGAAAGAGAGTAGGTGAGGATGTGCCATTGATAGCAGGTACCCTTGGACCGGCAGCTACAGCTTTTTTTCTTGCCGGTGCCTACAATTTCCTCCGATGGTGCATAACTGACCCGGATGCACTGATCGATCTTATGGAAATTGGGGAGAACGCGTGTGCAGATCTTTCCAATGCCCTCTATGAACATGGAGTTGATGCTGTAGTAGTAATTGACTCGGAAGCTGGTCCAGACCTCTTTCCACCTCCCTTGTTCAAACCCCTGGTCCAGCCCTTCTACCATTCGCTTACAAAGAAAATGGATGGACTTAGCATACTCCATATGTGCGGTGATGCAAGCGATATCCTTGAAGCCATAGCAGAAACAGGATTCCATGGACTGAGCATTGAGGAGAAGGTCGATGTCGCTTATGCCAAACAAGTTGTGGGCGGTAAGATGTGCCTGATAGGTAATGTATCTCCTGCTGCCACATTACTTTACAAGTCCACAGAAACCATCAAAAAAGAGGCAAAGCAATGCATCGAGGATGGTGTCGATATCCTTGCCCCAGGTTGCGGCATAGCACCACATACACCCCTTTCAAACTTGAAGGCTTTTGTAGCTGCCAGGGATGAATACTATAAGGAAAAAGCGTCTGCATAAAGGAAAAGATGCATGCTTATGAAGGATTAGGATTTTAACAGTATGCAAGAAGAAAAGGGATAAGGATATTTATCCCCATTGCAATGCAAGAACTACCCTGCCTTCATTCTTCCTTATCTTTTTTTGCAAATATCTTTTCATAGGCGTCAGTCCAGTGAAGTTGGGAACCGGCGGCTATGAACATTGCAACCGATATTGCTTCAGCGATCTCGTCCTGTGTTGCTCCATTGTCCATTGCCCGTTGTGCGTGGATCTCCATGCACTTCTCACACCGGAGAAGTACAGTAGACACTACTGCAATGAGTTCCTTTGTTCTTACATCAAGCGCACCGTCCTTGAATATAGTCCCCCGCAAGGAGGCATAGGCATCGGCGGTCTCAGGTAATCTGTCTTTCATAAAGTGCATGATATCTCCCATTTAAGAGCATGTTGCAGGCCTACCATAGACTGCATAGCTTGCTCCTGAGCTTATCTTTTTTGTATTTTGGACTTGAGGAAGTCCCTGAACAAAGTATACTCAGTGCTAAGATGCTCCATATGTTCTGCTCTTGATTCGATCTCCATTAGATGACGGGGTGGTTTTGCTTCTACACCCAACACGGCCCTGACCTCAGCTGGGAACTTGGCAGGGTCGGCTGTCTCCAGTGAGACTGCAAAAGTATTATCCTTTGTGGATTTCCTGTACTCTGAAAGACCTTTCAATCCCACGGCCCCGTGGGGCTCTATCATGATACTGTAACGATCGTAGAATTCCCGCATAGTGCTCTTTGTTTCAGCATCTGTCACAGAAACAGAGAATATGTCCTGCCTCAATCTCTTCATGTCAGGCGAGCGGAGGATATTGCCTTTTTCATCCATCTGTCCCCCATATATAGCTATGAGCCTTGCAAGGTTACTTGGATGACCTACGTTCATGGCATTGGAGAGACAATTCTTAGAAGGTTCTATTTTATTATAGACACCTGAGCCCATGAACAAGGGAACTTCATCATTCTCATTGACTGCAGCCACTATCTTTCTTACAGGAAGGCCCATGGTCTTTGCAAGTACACACCCCATCATGTTGCCAAAATTCCCGGAAGGGATGGAGAACACAATATCATCCGGATGTTTCCTCAATTTAAGATAGGCATAGAAATAATAGATGGACTGGGGAATGAGACGTCCTATATTGATCGAATTTGCCGAGGACAGGTCCATATCTTTCAGTTCAGGGTCCACAAATGCCTGTTTAACCATTGCCTGGCAGTCATCGAACTTACCATCTATGGACAATGCAGTGATGTTCTTTCCCAAGGTCGTCATCTGCTTGCGCTGACGGTCCGAAACCTCTGTTTTGGGGAAAAGCACAATGACATCGATATTATCCATTCCAAAGAATGCATGGGCCACAGCACTTCCCGTATCTCCCGAGGTTGCTGTGAGTATGGTCAGCTTCCGATCCTGCTTCCCGAGATAATATTGCATGAGCCTTGCCATCATCCTGGCTGCAAAGTCCTTGAAAGAAGATGTTGGTCCCTGGTCAAGGCGCATTATGCATGTTACATCATCCACCATTTCCAGCGGGATGTCAAAACCATAGGCATCATACACGATGTCCCTTAATTTTTGCTCGTCAAGCTCCCCATGCAGGATCCTTTTCAGGAGCATGAAAGCTATCTCCGGGTAGGGCTCGTCTTTCAATGCTGTAAGCTCATCCCCAGAGAACAGGGGGAACTGCTTTGGCATATATAGACCTTTGTCAGGAGCAAGACCAGCCATAAGGGCAGTCTCAAAGGAAACTTCCTCCGCCATAAGATTTGTGCTATAAAGTCTCATTCATATCAAGCTCGTAAGATAACATAATTATAAATGTAAAGATAATCCCTTTCTACCAAAAAGATAGGTCTACATTAATGAGCTTTTCTATTAGGCCCTGTTAGTATTTGTATTGTGCTGAATGACATTACCTGAATATCCGGTATTGGTCTAATTATCTTATATTTCATCGATTTTTGATTGATGAACTTTCTAAATTTCAAAACCGCGTGCACTTATAGTCAAACACGGGCCCTTTGCCACATACGCGCGCGATTTTATTGGGCAACTCCATCATACTATTGAAGTGGGCGCAAAAACACTCTTTGTTCTAACCGCCTGCACCCATCCACACACTCGATCACCCCTGTAGAGTGGACGTCAGGAAAAGTTCTTTTAATGTTAGACCCATACACTGCCTTGTTTAAAGAAGAAAAGGAGATGGATACATTGGACGATGACGACCTTGATGTATTGTTCACAGAGAACAACTCGGAACGTGAGCGTGTAAAGAAAGAGCATGAATACCTGAACAAGGCCAGTTCACACCCAGTGCGCCGACAGATAGTAGGGCAAATTGGGGTTTTTGGTGCCAGCATGGATGAGATAGTCAAGGCCTTGAACATAGACGTCAATGGTTTCAAGTACCATGCAGATTTCCTTTCAAAGGGAGACTTCATTGCAATAAGGGAGGGAAAATACTTCCTCACCGATAAAGGACTTGATATGCTCGCAAATATCAAGTTCGCTGAAGAGAAAATATAAGACAGAACTGGAACAATGTCTGTGACCGATATGCAGATACCAGGACCGGTCATATCTGCCAGAGGGATAACTAAGGACTTTGGTGCTCATGTGGCCTTGAAAAACATTGACCTTGAGCTTGGAAAAGGGCAGTCCTTGGTGATAATTGGTCCAAATGGTGCCGGTAAGACCACTCTGTTGAAAGTGCTCTCGGGCACCATAGCACCAACACAGGGCACTTTGTTGATACAGGGCGTGGATATCAAAAAAGATCCAATGGCAGTAAAGAAGATGATCGGGGTCATATCCCATGAAACATATCTGTATGATGAACTGACTGCCCGTGAGAACCTGGAGTTCTTTGGAAAAATGTATGGCATCCAAAAGGATGTACTGGAAAAGCGTATCGATGAACTGCTCCTTATGACAGGGCTCGACGAACGTGCCGATGATAGGGCGGGCTCCTTTTCAAGAGGGATGAAGCAGCGTCTTTCCATTATAAGGTCCCTTCTACATAGGCCAGCGATACTGCTGATGGATGAACCCTACACAGGACTGGACCAGCAGGCAGCCGATGCCTTTGAGGCTGTGCTGAGGCTCTTGGACACCGAAATGACCACAAAGATAATGGTATCCCACGATATCGAAAGGGCTTTTGAGATGTCTGACCGTATCATCATAATGGACAAAGGGATGATGGTCCATGATGCGATGAAAGCTGAGATAGCTAATGCAGAGGGGCTTAGATGGATCTACAGGTCTATTTTCTCTGTGGCCAAAAATGATCGAGACAAAGGAGAGCGATGATAAGAAGTATCCATATTGCACTGAAGGACCTTCGGTCTGAGTTTCGGACAAAACAGATGCTAAACTCCATGTTCATCTTTTCTGTACTTGTTATTGTTATTTTCAGCATAGCCTTTGGAGAGATACTTGGTCAGACCAGTATGATAGAAAAACTGGCACCTGGAGTACTATGGATCTCTTTTATCTTTGCCGGTACCCTGGGACTATCCGGTGCATTTACTTCTGAGGCAGCTAATGGATGCCTTGAGGGGCTCAAGCTATGCCCGATAGACCCGGGAACAATATACATAGGCAAGATGGCCTCAAGTGCTGTTATTATGTTCCTTGTGGAAGCTTTGACCATCCCGGTATTTGTGGTGCTCTTTAACTTCAACATAAAAGGGCTTAGCGGACTGATACCTATCATGGTCCTTGGTACACTGGGTTTTGTTGCCGTGGGGACATTGTTATCTGCCATTACCACAAATACCCGAGCAAAGGAAATAATGCTCCCGGTACTGTTACTTCCCTTGATGGTCCCTGTCCTCATCCCGGCTGTGATGGCAACGGCCAAGATCATAACTACAGCCGATATAAGTAGCATTTATACAGAACTGCGGCTATTGCTCACCTTCGACCTCATACTTTCAATTGCAGGATATCTGGTCTTTGAATATGCCATACAGGACTGAACTTGTGCCTTTGAAAGCTTTTTTATAAATTCATACCCAAAGGACCTGTAAAGATAAAATATCACCTTAAAGAAAGGGGACATCATGGCTTTAAAAGAGAGAACTGAGAGAACACTGGCTATTATCACCACCATCCTTATGTCAATTGCAATAATGATGGTCTTCTTCATTTTACCTGATATGAAAAGTGCTAGCAACGAGGTATTGGACATCAGTTTCAGGATATTCTATTTCCATTTGCCCATTGCCTTTTCAGCCTATATTGCATTTGTTGTGGTGCTTGTGGCAAGTGTGCAGTATTTGCGCCACAACAACAGCAAATGGGATATGATAGCCCTATCTGCTGCTGAAGTGGGTACCGTATTCGCATTCCTTGTATTGGTCACAGGCTCCATATGGGCTAAAGCCACATGGGGATGGTACTGGATATGGGAACCCAGACTTACGACATCCCTGGTACTCTTGTTGGTCTATATGGCCTACATGATGTTGCGTCAAGCCATTGAAGGACCTGAGAAAAGGGGCAGGCTGGCTGCGGTCTTTGGTATCGTCGGATTTATCACTGTCCCCCTGAGCTTTCTGTCCATCAGGCTCTGGCGTTCGGCACACCCCCTGATGTTTGGAGCATCTGCTTACGGCAGTTCAGGTGGAGGACTGGAAGGCACAACGCTCCAATTGGTCCTGATGACGAACATGCTAGCCTTTTTTATGCTGCTCCTGACCTTGATAGCTTATAGGGTAGGTAATGAGGAACGCAAAGAAGGTCTGTACATGCCTGATGAATGAACTGTAAGGATGATGCACAAATATGTTTAACTCCAGGCCTGCGTGCCTGACGCTCCTTCGAGGGCGCATCTCCGATGTGTTAGACCTGCGGCTGTGCCTTCGCGCGCGTTCTGACCGGTCCCCGTGCCAATCGATCAAAAACCGGCCTTATGACCTTTCTTTTTGCATGTCCTGATGCTTTTGGCATCGGTCAAAGTGCAACTGGGAACAGGGGCCGGGCATTCAGCGCGCGCGTGAGATCGATGGAGCCTTCGCTTGAATGAACGGGGCTTGGGCGCGTGTGAACATATACCAGAACAATAGACGAAGATAAAAAAAAAGAAGGGACCTTGTGGCCCCTCAATGTGTTCACTTCCTGATGGACCTTATCACCACGAAGGCAGCAGATATAAAGGTCAGCGTCAATACAACACTGAACCCAGGTGTGCTCTTCTCTGGTCCTGATGTGGCCACTGTTTCTTCTGTGACGATCTTTTCTACCAAAGATGTTGTGTCGCCCACAGACATCATTTTGCTATCACCTATTATTGAAGATATTGTGAATTCCTTTGCTTCAGCAACAAAGAAAAGGCACTCATCATCTTCACTGACCTTGCTGGTAGGTAGATCGCTCCATGCATTGCCATTGAAACTGGCCATACGGATGGATGCCGGGTCGATATTGTTGGCATTTATCCAATCCCTGGATACTTTGAACCGGACCTTAAGGTTATCTGCATTCTGGCTTGTGATGGTACCAGGGCTACCCACGTCAACGCTCATCATCTGATAGAGCTTTCCTTCGGGGACAGGGATATCTTCAGACCCTGCCTTTAGCACCTGCACCTTTGCAACTACAACACCTGCAAATTCCCTTGGATCAAAGCTTATGCCAGTCACTGGACCATCGCCTCCTGATAGGTCGTAATCCATATTGCTACCTTTAATTACATGTTTTACAGAGGTATCTGTGGTTATGACAGATCCCACCGGCATACCCGGACTCACAGACGCCCTGCGACCTGAATCTGAAACACTAGTAGCTGGCTCTTCAGATGCCGGTACTGCGATCTCCGCGAGTGTAACGGTGACGTTAAGATCCGTTCTTCCATAGAACAACTGCCCATCATCCGCTCTGATCACAATGTTGAATTTTGTAGCATCGGTCGTACTTAATGTATTTATTCCAAATGAATTGAGATAGACCTCTCCTGTAGTTGCATCTATTTTGAAAAGTGCTTGGCCATCGCCGCCAACCAAGGAATATGTGATACCCTGGTCAATAGCTCCCCCATCCCCATCATTTGCCTGGGCATCATACAAGACCTTGGACAGGCTTGTTTCCTCCTTGTAGACCGAGAAGGAATCTCCTGATATGAACGAAGGTTGTCTGTCATGGACCTTGAGAGTAGTTACAAATGAAGATGATTCACCATCTGCATCCATCGCACATATCGTGATATTCCTGCCGGTGGACACTGCAGCTGAAAGTGTATCATTGCCATAGGTGTGTGTCATAGCACGGGCTATAGCTGTGACCGTACTGGAACTTACAGACTCTGTCCTGATATTATCGACCCTCATCAGGGCTCCCACTGCCTGACCACCCGTATTGTCGTAGCTGCCTAGTATGAACTGGAACCTCAGATCTCCGCTTGTTTTAGGAATGACCACTTCCTGTGTCTGCCAGATACTACTTGCCCCCTGCTGTGCAAACAATACTGTGGTCTCATTGTTCTGCCCATCTATGAGCAATGCATAGGCAAAATAATAGTCACTTGTTTGGGTTGCCATCCAATCGAAAAGGATAGTATCACCCGCTGCAGCTGAAAAACTGGAGCTTGTCACTGATGGACCCCATATATAACCATAACCTTGCCAGGATGTACCATAATTTGAAAGCTGAAGGCTGAAATTACCATTGTTTTTATAGACTGAGTCAATGTTGGCATATTGGGAAACAGAGTCACCGGTGTTATTGAGGTCATATATCCCATTATACCAGTCATAGGTAGCAAGCATTGCATTCCTCAACTCTGGAGTTTCCTGCACGGAAGATATCTGAACGACTGTCCAATTGCTGAGGTCCCCTGTTTCAAAATCATTGTTTACAGGTAATGTAGCATTACTCGCCTGGACCAGGTCCACCCTAAGCTTCTGCCCATTCAGACCATTGTATGTACCATTGATGACACCTATCTTTGAAGGACCTTCGCCGGTCATTATAAATACATCGTTACCACCAACAAAGACAGATCCTATTCCAGAAGCACTGTCAACGAAACTGATGGTGTCAAATGCATCCGCTTCTGAGATATTGAACTCGATATAACCATTCCCAAAACCAGTTCCATCGGGATTGGATATTACAAAGCTCCCAAGGATTGGCATAGCAACTTGCTTCTGTGAGTGTACTGCAGCAGAACCAATAGAATAAACAGGTTCTGAAGCCTGTACAGGCACAAGTGATACAAGGAGCACAGACATTACCACCAGTATCAAACTGAATGACCTGTGCATATTTCTCATACATGTTTTTTTTACCATAATACCTACCTCTATGTATATACGACAGACACCATCGAACCGGTATCTGCAATGGAGAGCAAGAGCCTTATATAATGTTCATCGACCATGACACGTTATAAGTTCAAGTGAACGAACACGGACATTGAACATAACTATCCCACACATACTCAAATCTCCACAAATTGCACTATGGAATAATGCGTATATAAACATTTGCAAGACTTTTAAGAAGTTATGATACTCATCATCATCATTTCTATGCTTCATACTGAAATATCCAGAACCGATCATTCCCGATATAGGATTGCTAAATGGCCATCCTACTAAGAAGTAGCATGGAAAAATAGATGGAAAAGGCTGTATGCTATACGTTTTTCAATAAGCTCCTAGCATCTCAAGGGGAATGGGCCCTATTTAGAGATTGTCTATTAGCTCATACTTCCTCCATTTAGTTAACAATAAACGCGTGCTAGAGCTATAACTAAAAACGCGGCACCTTTTTATAGTCCAACCCCGGCTCGCCACCAGTCGCGCGCGTTCTTCCCGAGGGTCGGACAGTATATAGGAATGAACGTGAAAAATGGGGTATGCTTAAAAAAAGCGATAAGACTATAAAGCGAAATTCTGATCAGACAAACTCTATATCATAGATCATGGATGCATCTTATGCTGCCACTGTCTGAACACTGATTGCATGAGACACATTTAGCCATGAGCTGCCCGTTCTTCATTTTCAGCAAAAGGTCCGGTTCAGCTATCAGGGGTCTGCACAAAGAGACCATATCAGCATATCCTTCTGCAAGCAGTGTGTTCATGACAGATACTGAGCGGATGCCTCCCACAAGCATCACAGGAACATCCACGTGCTTTTTGACCTGCTTGGAATGGTCTTTGTAATACGCCTCCTGCTCAGGTCTAACTATACCTGTCCTGAACATCTCGCCCCCAAGCTCTGCTGTGCCACCACTGACCTCAATAGCACAGACCCCGTGTTGCGCCAGGAGACAGGCCATCTCAATAGAATCGGGAGCATCCAAGGACCCTTCCCTTGAGCCTTTTGGAAAGCCATCAGTCACATTCAGTTTTACCATGATGGGATAGTTCCCCACCAGTTCCCTGGCCCTTTTGATAATATCTAGGGCTATCTGTACCCGCTTCAGGTTACTGCCGCCCCATCGGTCATTCCTGCGATTTGTATAAGGCGATATGAAATTGCTCAACAGGAAACCATGGGCACAATGTAGCTGCACAGCATCAAAACCAGCATCTCTGCCGCGTCTAACAGCCTGTGCAAAAGCCTCGATGACATCAAGGACCTCATCCTCGCTCATTTCCTTCTCACTGGCATTACTACCAACAACAGAAGGCACAAGAGCGTATGGATTGTCTGGGCCTGTCATCGTCTGCCTGCCACCGTGGGCCACCTGGAGCACTATTCTGCCACCCTGTCTGTGCACCCTTGAGACAATATCCCTATAGGGTCCAATGAACCTGTCATCATAGATACCTTGCTGCATATGTGCGCTCTTTCCCCTGGGATCCACATAAGCGTAACCTGTAATGATAAGCCCCAGCTCATTTTTGGCAAGCTCTTCATACATGTCACCAATAGCAGTACCTGGAGTACCATCTGCATCAGCCAGCCCTTCATGTGTAGCAGAGCGTACAAAGCGATTGCGGACAGTGAAACCGCACAGGGAGAAAGGTTCATAGAGCATGCTTGGAACTAAGGAACATGGGGTATATAAGAGATTGCCACGCACACCTAAGTAAGGACAAAATTGTCTAATTAGCTCATGTTTCCTCCATCTCTGACAGATGAACAGTTAACAATAGACGCG
>CAZBJM010000022.1:19120-25255 GCA_964492225.1 uncultured Methanosarcinales archaeon | reverse complement strand
ATCTCATCCAAATGCCCCTTGATATCTTCCATATCCTGCTCATAGATACTGCCTGACTCGTTTGCCCGCCTGGCAATCTGATTGATGTTGTTATTCGCCCGGCGAAGCAGAGAGATCATTTCCTTCAACTCCGGCATGTTCAGCTTGACCACCAGTCCGTCTATGGCCATCTTCCTGAGATAAGCCTCCCGGTTACGCGTCCCCAGCTGGGCCATCTTCTGCTCGATCAAATCAATCTCATCCTCAGTCACACGGAACTTTATCTGGCAAGCTCTTTGCCTGTTGGCCATTACCTCACCGCCTCATGGGGCCTATGATCCGCCTCGGTTCTGACAGCTGGAACAGACGGCCTCAGCTGCTGAAGGACAGACGGCCTGACAGACTTCGCCACGACCTCCTCCGCCTCCGCGAGCACGGGCGCAGGCGCGCCGTCCATGTTGAGCAAACTATTCAGCTCCGTCAGGCGGGCCATTTTTTCGCGCAGCTCCTCCTCCTGCGCAAAGGGCTTTCCTATTTCCGCCTTGGCAGACTCTATCTGCATATAAAGATCATCCAGCGCCGCCCTTTGGAAGGCCAGCTTATCCTGCGCCTGCGCCAAGGCATTGTCGATGCGCGTGATATTCCCCCTGGCATCCTGCCCCAGCTCCACCGGATGCGCCATCGCGCCCTTGAGCGTCAGTCGATACGTTGCCGCGAAGTTCTCCAGCGCGAGAAACATATCCAACCCCCTGTACTGCCCGATGGACGCAGCGCCCGTGACGCTCAGCTGCGCGCAGGCTTCCAGAAGGGCCATACCGGCCTTTTCCTTGTCTTCATAGACCAGCCCGCCTATCGTCATCCCAACAAAACCCTCTGCGGGCAAGGGATGCGACGATAAGGCCGCTATATCGCGCTCAAACCCGGCGATATACTCCTTGGTCAGAACGATCTGCTCAGGAAACCTTTTCATCAGGCTGTCTTCCAGCTTGTACTGCTGGCTCAGGTGATTCGACTTCAGCAGCTTCAGCTTCGACACCGACATATCCAAATCCATCTTTTCCTTGATCCGTTCATCCCCGGCGCACAGGGCCTTGATCTCAGCATAGGACAGCGCCGTCTCATCTATATCCTCACAGGTTCTGACGGGGCTGCGGGAAGTCATGATCTGGCCGATGAACTTCTGCTTATTCTCCACCGTTTGCCACAGGTAGCTGTCAAAGGTGCCGTTGGTCGCATACCTGTAGATATGTACCTGTTCATTCATATTTCCCTGACGAACGATTCTGCCGGCGCGCTGCTCCAAGTCGCCCGGCCGCCAGGGACAATCCAGATCATGCAAGGCGACCAGTCTGTCCTGCACATTCGTGCCGCTGCCCATTTTGAAGGTACTGCCAAGCAATACACGAACCTGCCCGGAGCGCACCCTGGCGAACAGCTCTTTCTTGCGAAGCTCGGTATTGGCGTCATGAATGAAGGCAATCTCATCAGCGGGAACGCCTCGGGCAATCAGCTTGGCGCGGATATCATCATAGACACAGAAACCATTGCCCGTATCCGAATGATGATCCATCAGGGCATCCAAGTCACGCACATCAACGCCATCTGTCCCCAGCTCATCCTCCTGCGCGGCGGTACTCTCCTCCTTTGAACTCTTCTTGCGCGGTGTGCTGATATCACAGAAAATCATCTGCGTCAGCCTGTCGGCTTGCGACTCATCCCATATCCTGAACACATTGTCCACACACAGGTTAAGCTTACTGCCTGGATCATCTGGCAAGAGCGGATTGATGATGCGCTGATCAAGCCCCAGCTTCCTGCCGTCAGAGGTGATCTTGAGCATGTTGTCCTCCTTGGGATCGACCTGCCTCCCGTGAACTTCAGCCGCCCGCTTTGACAATTCGCCGACCAGCATCTTCTGATGCTCCGTCGGCTCCGCTATGACATTATGGAAAACCGCATCCGGCGTAGGCAGATCCAGCTGATCCTTCACCTTGATGTCAGCGGCCCCCTTGAACATCGTCATCAGCTCAGGAAGGTTGAAGAACTTGGCGAAGCGTGTCCGCGCGCGATAGCCTGTCCCCTCCGGAGCCAGCTCAATGACCGTCTGCGTCTCGCCGTAGGTACTGGCCCAGGCATCAAAATGCGTCAGGCCATGCCTGAGAAGCGTATCGTGCTGCAGGTACCTCATCATGGTGTACATCTCGGTCATGGAGTTTGACACAGGCGTACCCGTCGCGAACACAATCCCCTTGCCCCCTGTGATCTCATCGAGATACCTGCACTTGAGCAGCATATCCGATGATTTCTGCGCCTCCGTGGCGGAAAGCCCGGCGACATTGCGCATCTTGGTATACAGGAACAGATTTTTATAGTGATGCGCCTCATCCACAAACAGCCTGTCTACCCCCAGCTGTTCAAAACTGATGACATCATCTTTGCGCTCAGCCTTATGCAGCTTATCCAGCCGGGCCTCCAATTGCTTTCGGGTGCGCTCCATCTGCTTGATGGTGAACCGCTCACCGCGCGATGACTTCAGCTCCTCGATGCCGTCGTTGATCTCATCAATCTGTTCCTGAAGGAAGCGCTCCTGACGCTCAGCGGACACCGGTATCTTTTCAAGCTGGCTGTGCCCCATGATGATGGCATCATAATCGCCTGTGGCGATGCGTGAAACAAAACGCTTCCGGCTCTTCTTTTCAAAGTCTTTCTTGGTCGCGACCAGTATATTGGCCGCCGGATAGAGGTACAGAAATTCCGCGGCCCACTGCTCCGTCAGGTGGTTGGGCACGACGATCAGGGACTTGCTGCACAGACCCAGACGCCTGGACTCCATCGCGGCAGCCACCATTTCAAAGGTCTTGCCCGCGCCGACCTCATGCGCCAGCAGCACATTCTCTCCGTAGAGGATATGCGCGATGGCGTTGAGCTGATGATCCCGCAATTTGATTTCGGGGTTAGCGCCCGCCAGGCGCAGATGCCTCCCGTCATACTCGCGGGGGCGCAGGCTGTTGAATAACACGTTGTAGGTTTCAACCAGCTCCCGCCGCCGATCAGCGTCCTTCCACAGCCAATCAACAAAAGCATTCTTGATGACTTGCTGCTTGGTCTGCGCCAAAGTCGTTTCATTCTGGTTCAGCACCCGTTTCTTATTGCCGTGTTCATCCTCATAGCTATCATAGACGCGCGCATCCCGCAGGTTCAGGCTCTCTTCCAGTATCTTATAGGCGCTGACCCGCTCGGTGCCGTAGTTGGTATAGGCATTGACGTCATTGAATTTGACATGATTTTTGCCCGAGATTGACCATTCAGCCGTCATAGGGGCGTAATGCACCTCCAAGCCGCCGAAGCGAAGATAGGGCGAGGGCAGGAAGGTTTCAAACATGAACTTTTGAATGACACCGGGATTTATCCATGTCGCGCCCAGCCTCACCTCAATGTCCGTTGCCTCCAGATCAGTCGGCTGTACGGCTTCAAGGGCTTCCACATTCACACGCAGCGCAGGCAGGTCATGGTGCTCCTGCGGCAGCCGATCCACAAGTTCCTTATACTTTTTAAGCTTCAGGCGGACATTCCCCGACAGGAAATCATCCGCTGTTCGATAGAGGGACAGCCCGTTCACAGGATCGATGAAATCCTTATAGATCACGCCAGTCAGCTCCCGGTAAAGCGTATCCTCATCCTTGCCTGTCAAGCCGCTCATATAGGGCATATCCACCCCGGCACGTTCGGCAATCGAAATCGCCAAGGCCTCCGTCGCCGTATCGACGGAAGTCGCCACCTGATGCGGACGGATGGTTCGCTTGGTAAACATATCAGCCTTGCGCTTAAGCCTGTTTTCCTCATCCAATACCTCCAGGGAGCAAAGCAGATAGTAGGACGAATCTCCCGAAAACGCCTTGGCGTTGGCCCGGTCGTTGATCAGACCGTACCGCCCGGAAAAGGCATCATACAGGCGGTTCAGTTCCTTGCGCGCCACCTGCATCCCCTCCTCCGGCGCGCCGTCGCTCATCTGCAGATCGATCAAGCGGTGTACACTGTCACGCAGCGCAATCAGGCCGCGGATTCTGTCCTTGGCATTGGCACTGATCTCCGGCCTGCGCATGCGCGCGTTTTCCCGGTAATAGACCTCCCCCCTGTGGATGGTATAGGCATAGTTCCTGACATCCGGATCGGCAGGTATGTCATCCTGCATCCCCGCATCGCCCTGTTCAATCGGCTGGGCCTTTTCATACTCACCATGAATGTTCCGCATGGCCGCCTGCAGCTGTTCCGCCAGCTCCTGACCGGGAACGGGAACGCAGGCGGCTTCCCTGCCGTATAAACCTGAGATCATCTCCATCTTCCCCAGCACCATCTCTGGATGCTCAAGGAAGTAGCGGTTAAGGGGAACGCCCTCATCAGTTTGTCCCAGCCACAGCCAATCGGGCGCTATCTCAAGCGGCTGTTCACGGCGCTTGAGGAAGATAATATCGCTCGTGACCTCCGTACCGGCATTGCGCAGGAAAGCCGTATTGGGCAGGCGTACAGCCCCCAAGAACTCGGCTCTGCGGGCAATGTACGCGCGGACCTCATCGGACTGCTTATCCAGCGTAAAGTGGGAGGTAATGAAAGCGATCAGACCGCCCGGCCGCACCTGATCCAGGGCCTTGGCGAAGAAGTAATCGTGAATGCTGTAGTTCAGCTTGTCATAAGCGCGGTCAGATACCTTATAATTCCCGAAGGGCACATTGCTGATGGCAAGGTCATAGAAATCGCGCCTGTCGGTCGATTCAAAGCCCGCGATGGTGATGTCAGCCCGCGGGTACAGCTGCCGCGCGATCCGCCCGGTCAGCTGATCCAGCTCCACGCCGTACAGCCTGCTCGCGCGCAGGCTCTCAGGGAGCAGGCCGAAGAAGTTGCCGACGCCCATCGACGGCTCCAGGATATTCCCGCCGTCAAAGCCCATGGCTTCGATGGCCGTATAGATGGCCCGTATGACCACAGGAGAGGTATAGTGCGCATTAAGCGATGAAGCGCGCGCTGCCTTGAACTCTTCTGGACTGAGCAGAACGCTCAGTTCCTGATATTCTTTTTCCCATGACTGAGCGTTTTTATCAAAGACCTGCGATAACGCGCCCCAGCCCACATAGCGTGAGAGAACATCCTGCTCCTGCGGCGAGGCACTTCTCCCCTCGGCTTCTATTTCTTTGAGCGTCCTGATCGCTTCGATGTTATAGCCGTACTTCGCCTTAGCGCCCCCCTGGCCCAGCGCGTCGTCGGTGATGCGGTAATTCTCAGCTTTTTGCGAGATGTCCCTGGCCTGGACGGGCGCATGGTGCGGCTCCGACTGATCGATGTGAAGGGTTTCGAACACAAGATCATAGGGCAAACCATTTTGGATGGCCGGATGGACAGCAACGGTTTGCGCCGTGATGACAGGAGCGGGCTTGTCCTCAGGAACAATGAAGAGCGCCCGATTGCGCTCATCCTGCCGGATAGCTTCCTCAAAAAAGGCCCGGCTGACCACTTCATCGCTCCAGGAATAGGGGCCTGTATGAATGCGAATGTCTTTGTCGCTGATATAGACGATGGTGCCGCTGATATCCCTGTCATGACCGGAAAAACCAACCCGATCGCCGAGCTTATAGACAGGCTCCCCCGCCAGACGCACAGCCTCTCTTTCAGGCGCTTCCTGAAAGAAGCCGTCGCGCTCCCGCAGATACATGGCGCGCAGTACAGCGGCTATCTCCCTCCATGAGAAGGAAAGCTTCATGACCGAATCTTCTTGAAAGTCTATCTCCAGCCCAGTTGCCGAGGCAAAATAGTCTATGGTTTCGCCGCTGACAAGGTTCATTGTTTCCGCAGTCTTCGCATAAATCTCCGACAATTTCTGCGCCATGCGGGTATTTCCCTCACCCGACCGAATCCAGCCGGAGATATAGTCCTTATCGCGCTGGATCAGCAAGCCGCCCTCAGATGTCAGGACATCCTGCAGGTCATTATCGGTCAGGTTCAAATCGGCGGGCAGGAACTCCGTGATATGCCCGTTGCGCCCGTCCTGATACAGCATCTGTTCAAAGCGCTGTCTGCTCTCCGTTCGGAAGATGGGGTAGACCTGAGCGGGATTGCGCAGCTCGACATGATGGTCGCTTATGTTCTCGATCACGAACACCTTGT
>CAZBJM010000022.1:0-19110 GCA_964492225.1 uncultured Methanosarcinales archaeon | reverse complement strand
TGCTCCAGGTATACGCTGTCGCCTGTTTTATATGGGGGTGTGAGCGGATCACGTACTTTCTCCCCTTCCTGCCTAAGCCGGTCCTCCCGCTCAGCGATTTGGTCTACCGTTGCTTGAACCATACGAACGAAAGGATCGTTGTCAAGCGCCTCCGGGTCAGTGAACTCACCGTTATGAAAACCACGCTGAGCCAATCTTTCTTTGAGGGCCTCTACGTCAATGACATCATCCTCATCGTCCCGAATATCCGGCATGATATCAACCGCATTGTCTTGGCTGTTTGTACTGCTGTTACCTTCCATGAGGGCTTCGTCAATATCGTCCGCTGTCACCGTCCGCGCAGGATCATCCAGCGTTCTGGGGATGGGGTATCGCTTGTGCAGGATCAGATCATCGACGCGCCTGGCAGCTTGATTCCAGGTCATCACCACATCAGGGCACTCAGGTTTCTTGAGGCATATGCCCTTGGGGCTGTAGTCCATCCCGCTGTGAAACGAACCCGGCAAGGCGTGATTGTACCCCCCTGTGCCATATTCCGCTTTCAAAAAGGCAGCCCGTTCGTTAAGCGAGCGCTTCTGTGTGAAGTAGTGGTATATGCGCTCCTTGCCACCTTCCTTGGCGCTTGCGCGCACCGCAAGGTTGCTGTCGATTTCGTCCTCGGTGATGAAGCGTCCTGTCTGCGGAACATCGGCCATATCGCTTGTATAGGCCTGCCGAGGCAGGGCAAGATCGCTCAGGCGGGCAGACAGCTCGTCTGTCCGATGATGGTGAAAGCGGAGCAAGTCGGGCTGATCCTTATACAGGTTCAAGAACCGCTGATACTCGGTCGTGAAGTCCCTGAGAAACCGCGGTTCGGCCAGTGCCTCCGCTAAGCGGGCCGTGCGTTCGCCATGGTTCATGGCATGATAGACTTTTATGGATGTAAGATGTCCGTACTGGTGAGCCGTGTCTGACAAGTCCTGATATAAAAGCAGAAGAGAATCCGCCAGCCGCCTGCGCACATGATTGTTCGCTTCGGCCAGCTCCGCATGGCTTGCGAAGCGTCCTTCGTCCAGCAGTTCCCCGATTCGAGCGGCCGCGTCCTGCCAGGTCATGACCTGCGCCGAGCTGATATACCGGGCGGCATTCCCTCTGGCGATATGAATGCCGTCCTCTGCGTACCAGGCGGACAGCCTGCCTTTATCAGTGACAAGCCCGCTGCCGCCCACATACTCACGGCTCAGAAACGCGGCGATCTCTTCCAAGGGCTTGGATATCATGTACTGATCGGCTATCCGCTCCCTAGATTGACGCTCATTTCCGCCAAGCCGCAGGATATGGTCTGTCTCTTCCTCCGCATATGAAAAGGCGAAGTACGAAAATGATCCGCGCTCCGCCTGTTGGACAGCTCCCACCGTCATCTCCGGGGATTCAAATAGGTTCAGCTGCTGGTTCAGCTGTAGATCAGATCCTCCAGAATGACTTCTTCCGCCTGCGCTTTCAGGTTGTTCATCAGCCCTACCCAGGCCATCGGGTCTTTGTCCTTGAGTTCCTCGCTCAGGTTCATCCGGGCCTTCCCCCGGCGCATCATCAGTTCCAGACGCTCCTCCGCCTGCTTGTCGATCTGGGCCAAGTGCGCGTACAGCGTACCCTCGGTCATCATCTGGTCGTAGATCAGGGGCCTGTTGTTCTCCAAATGCGTCCTGCGCATCAGGCCGTACCTGCCTATCGCTTCCGCCGTCTGTGCGTCCGGTATCAGGTTCGGTACCAGATACGCCCCTTCCCGCCTGTAGCTCAGCTCTTTCATTGTCTTCCGTCCTTTCCGCGCTTTTACGTCGCCCCTCGTCCCTGATAATCTCCGCGATGTCCCTGAGCACTTCGCCGCTGATTCGGCTGATGGCCGATCCCAGTGCCGTAACCGACTTTGCGTCAAAGTCATACACGGCGGCAAAGTCCTCCGGCTCAAAGTACCTGTCAGGTTCCAGTCCGCATCGATCCATCAGGGTATAGGCCAGGCTTGCGCTTGCGGCCGCCTTGAACCGCTGCTCCATGCTGATATGATCGTAGTCGTCAAGCGCTGAACCGTCAACGATGCGGAGAATGTCCGAGCGGAAATCTTCCCAGTACGCCTGCACTTCCTGATGCGCCAGCGCGTCCAGCTGCGCCAGGAGGCCCTTGCCAAGGTCAACGCTATAGCGTTCATGTATGGCTTCGGCTACCACGGACTGAGCATCCTCCGATATTGTCCAGGGTGTGGGATCGGGTGAACGGTCCAGGGCATAGGTATCGGATACGTCAAATACATAGCGCAGGCGCGGATACAGATGATGGTCATCCATCAGCGCAATGCCTTTTGCTCGATATTTGACCTGCCGGTCATGGGCAAGCCATCCGTCATAGGAAGTACAGGCTGTCGCCTCCGGCCTTTGCGCATAGATCGCCAGCTGCTGTGGAAAGGTAAAAGTGTATAAACGTCCGGCTGCCTGCAGATACGCCGTCCAGCTGCGGTGACTCCTTGTCAGTTCACCGGCAGCATCCTTCGTTATATCCACAAACCGCATCATGGTGATGGCCAAAGGCATCCCTCCTTATATTTGGATAGCGGACAGCGGCAAGCGCTATGCCTGCCGCTGTCTGTGAAGTCTATTCAGGTTTCAGGCGGATATCAGTTGCCTCACATGATCGGAGAAGGATCAATCAGGGCGTATTCTTCATCAGACATAGCCCTCAACTTGCCCAGTGTGCTTTGGCACAGGGCCATCAGCTCCTCCTCGTCCGCTTCCAGATGCCGGATCACTTTTTCCAGCATCGCAATGGTCTCCTCTCGTGTGTCCGCTTCAGCGGAATAGATGCTTATCATGCGCTGTTCGTCAACGCTCAGGTTCCGGGGCTTTATGATCTGTGTCATCGGGTATCTCCTTTCGTTTTTGACAGCTTAGCAGACCATGATATTATGATCCAGGATGGCTCCTATTAACGCGGCTCCCGCAGCGGCGCGGCTGCCTTTGCCAGCGCAGGCTGCGGCGTTGATCCCTTGATTTGCTCCAGCACTGACCGCCTTGGCGCTGTCTCATGGCGTTCCCGCGCAATCGACATGTGTTTCTCAGCTGTGTGCTGCGCCGAGTCGGAAGGCAGGTTGTTGATGATGCCGTCCAGCTGGTTGTCGTTTTGCTCCAGCATGTCCTCCGAGCTTCGCAAGGGGCTAAAGGCGGAGCCGGGTGAATTGCTGAGCACATCATCGGGGCGCAGCGGGGCCTGCAGGCCGCGTTCACGGCATATCATCTGCCGATGGTGATCCAGATCGGAAATGATGCCGGAGGTCGTCCGGTTGATGATATCAAGCGAGGACTTCAGTTCCTTCAAATCCTTGTCCTGACTCCAGGAAGCGATATAGCCGAAGCTGTTGCCGCCCGTTTGGATGCCGTAGTAAGCGCAGACCGCATATGCGACGCTCTCCGCTTCCACCTCACGCGTCCTGCGGTCCTTCGGCGCTTCTCCGGCCACAAGGGCATCATCCCGCTGCTGGGGGCTGTGAAGCCTGGCATGGGTCATTTCATGGACGGCGGCGAGGATTGTCTGCACTTCGCTCATGCCGGAGCGAATGATGATTTCGTCCCCCGTAAAACAGCCATCCATATGATCCTTCAGTTCTTTGAAGGACATGGGATAGGATGCGCTTCTTTTCAGGGCTTCGATCATGACATCATATTGTTCTACTGTTCCATCCAGCCCCATAACCAATTCCGGCAGGGGTCTCCCCGCTGTCTGCGATACATCGAAGACGGATACGGGTTTAAAGGCCGGCATGGTGATCTTCTTCGTCTCAGTCAATGGTATCCCGTTCTCATCCAGCATCGGCAGCTTCGTCAAGGGGTCAAGCAGATCCTCTTCAACAGTCTTTTTATAAGGGCTTGGAGCGATGATCTTGATGCCGCGCTCATTGCGTTTCACATGGCGGCCTATGCGCTTCCATGTTTCGAAGCCCGCCACGAGGTTCGCCTCCGGTTTTTGCATATGAATCAAGAGGGTATTGGAAACGGAGTATCGGTGGAATCTGGACATGGTGCGCAGGTAGTTTGCGTATTTGTCAGATTGAAAAAGTTCTTTGATGCCTTGTTCAAGCTCTGCTGTCAGTTCGGCCATTCTTTCCTTGATACTTGGCTGTTTGGATACCTGTGTATTTGTATCCTGCATGTTGTCTCCTTTCTGTGGCTCGTCCGGTATGGCGAAGGGCCGCGGAGGAAGGCGGCCGGTATAAGGAGGCTTATCAGGCCTTTCCTTCCCCCTTCCGGTCAAAGGCCAATCGATAGTTCACATATTTCCCTGTATCTTCCATCAGCACATCGGCGCTGTAGAGATTACCTGTCTTTTCGGAATAGATACCGTCTATCCTGACAGCGCCGTCTTTGAGCAGCGCGGCCACCTGTTCCTCCGTGAGCGTGATCTTTTTGCGGGCAAAGAAACGGTCTTCCTTATACAGGCCGAATCCGCAGCGGTCAGTGCAGAAAAAGCCCTTGCGGAACGCCCTGACAGGTTTGCCACACCTGGGGCAGTTCCCCACCACTGGGCGGTTGTCGGGAAAGAGCGCCTCGCTTCCGGGCAGCTTCTGATAGTTGCGCACGATGTCCCCGACCATATCGGCTACCTCGGCCCTGAAGTCATCCGGAGAAAGCTCGCCGCGTTCAACCAGAAGCAGGCGGTGTTCCCACTCCGCTGTCAGCAGGGGGGATTGAAGTTGTTCAGGCAGTATGGTGGCCAGCGCGGTTCCGGCCTGCGTCGGTATGATGTACATGTTCTTAAGAAGCTTCTTTCGCTCCGCCAGTCCGAGCGCGATCAGCTTTTCGATCATATGCGCCCTGGTGGCAGGCGTTCCAATTCCCCTGCGCTCAGCTTCTTGCGGTATCTCCCCGGCTCCTGCCGTTTCCATCGCTTCAAGCAGCGTGTCCTCTGTATAGGACGCGGGCGGCTTGATCCGCCCCTCCTGTGAGCAGGCGTCCTGTACGCTGAGGCGCTGTCCTTCCCTTGCCTCAGGTGCGGCCTTCGGTATTTTTTCATTGAGCGTCGCCCGCCAACCCGGCGCTGTGACAGCAGAGAAGCGGGCGGAGAAGGTGTGGCCCTCACAGTCAGCGGAGATGGTGGTTTCCATCAGCTTGGCAGGCGGGCTGAGCGCCTGAATGGTTCTGAGCGCGATGAGTTTGACGATTTTCTTTTCACCCTGAGGCAGTGCCGATACCGTCTTGGCATCCGCTTCGCCTGTCAGGAGGATGGCGTGATGATCAGATACTTTGCCGCTGTCGATGACCTGCGCCAGCGCGGGCAGGACGGGAGATGCCGCTTGCGCGATGGCCGCCGCCATCTTGACCAGACTTCTTACCTTGTCCGACATGTCTTCGCTCAGGTATCTGCTGTCCGTGCGGGGATAGGTGCAGAGTTTTTTCTCATAGAGGGATTGCAGATAATCGAGTGTCTGCCGGGCGGTGAAACCAAGCTGGCGGTTGGCATCCCGCTGAAGCTGCGTGAGGTCATACAGCAGGGGCGCTCGCTCAAGCCTTTCCGCTTGCCGCACAGACTGAATCAGGACTTCTTTCCCCCGGCAGCTTGCCGCCAAGGCTTCGGCATCGGCCTTGTCCTTCATGCGTTCACTTTTCAGGTCAAAGCCAATATCCAGCAGCACTTGGTAATAGGGTTCGCTGGCAAAGCTCTGCCTGTCCGCTTCGCGTTGTACGAGCATCGCCAGCGTCGGAGATACCACTCGGCCAACCACCAGGCGCTTGTGATAGAGCGTTGAAAACAGGCGGGTGGCGTTTATGCCCACCAACCAATCGGCTTGCGCTCGGCACAGCGCCGCATGGTAGAGCCGGTCATAAACGCCCGATGGGCTGAGTTGCTCAAAGCCCTGCCGAATAGCGGCATCTTCCATCGAGTGTATCCAGAGCCTCATGACAGGCTTTTGACAGCCTGCCATGGCATAGACCAGCCGGAAGATCAGCTCACCTTCCCGCCCCGCATCGGTGGCGCATACTACCTGATCCACATCCGGCCTGAGCATCAGCCCTTTGACGGCGTCAAACTGCTTCCTGACCGCAGGCCTGATGTCATAGGACCAGGGGGCGGGAAGGATAGGCAGATCCTCCTTTTTCCATGCGGCATACGATGGGTCGTAGGTTTCCGCTGATGCCAGCGTGACCAGATGGCCGACACACCAGCTCACGATGTCCCGCTCTCCTTGCAGGAAAGCGCCCATCTTGCTGCGCGCGCCGAGCACTTCGGCGATTTGACGGGCAACGGAAGGCTTCTCCGTAATAATAAGACGGTATATGGTCATCCCCTCCTTTCAACAGCCTGGGCGAGGCAGAGGCCCGGTTTTCGGGGGCATCATGTCGTTTCTTCCCCGTCTTTCTCATCCATGCCATCCTCGTCATCCTCTTCCTCCTCAAACTCATATTCGTCATACGTACTGCGCAATGAGGCGGCGCTGCCCCGCTTGCTCTGCCCTGCTCCCCTGCGCTTGATGAAGTACCACGCGCCGCCGCCCGCCGCAGCCGCGCCCAGCAGGAGCAGCAGCCCCGCCGGGTTCGCATCTGCCTTAGGCGGCTCAGGCGGTTCAATCGCTTCGGGAACCGCCGTTGGCTGGGGTGTCGGCGCGGGTTCGGCTCCTTTGCATTCGGTCATGTCCTTTTTGCAGACGGGGCAGAGCAGGTTGACAGCGCCGGGCTGGCACTTGTTTGTGCAGACACAGCTCTCCTTCAGCCCTTCCTTTTCTTCATCTTCCAGCAGGTTCATCAGATCGAGCTGATCCACCTTGTTTAAGAAGAATGTGTTGTACTGTTCCCCCGCCTCATCCGTCGGCTGATCATAGTCGATGACCAGAAAATAGGGATTGCCCTGCCTGGTTTCGAGGGTCACGAACTGTTTGTTCGTATGCTTGTCATACAGCAGATCCCGCGCGCGCATATTGCCTTGCGCGCTGATGGCTTCTCCTGCGGTGATGGCGGGCGCGGCAGTTTCTGCCGCATATTCTCCCTGCGGAGGAGTTTCAGTCGGCTTTTCATGCTCATCGCAGAATGTGTAGGCGGCATAGCCGCTGTCTTCAGCCGCTGATACAGGCAGGATGATGAGCATCATGAGCGCGGCCAGTATGCACATCGGCTTTTTATTCTTCATCCGTTTCTCCTTTGTCCGTCCGGGCACAGATCGCTACAATCGGAGCTTCCTTTGACTTTCTGATCAGTTCGCCGAGCTGTTCGGCGTTCATCGCGTACTCCGACAGCATGCGCAGCATCTCCGTTTTGTTGACTTCCTCCCTTTCTTTCTCAATCGCTTCCTGGCGCGCTTGGAGCCGGGCGATTCGCTCTGCGTTTTGCTGATAGAGCAGATTCAGTTTTGCAAGCTTTTTTATCATGCTTCCTCCTGTTTATTTCGGTATCCTGCCGTAGGCGTAAAAATGCTCCTGATGATAGCGGTCATCCAGCCTTGTGTACTGAATGGGGTCTCCGCAATGGATCATCATATGATCGTTCACCATGATGCCGACGTGCGTGACAGTGCTGGTCGATTTGAATGTGTTGGTGAAGAAAATCAGGTCGCCCGGGCGGACATCCTCCGCCCTGAGCTTGACGGCTTTGTCATACAGGCTCTGAGAACCCAGCCTGCCGATGTTCCAGCCGGATTGATTCAGGACATAGGATACAAATCCCGAGCAGTCAAAGGAGGTGGAGGGCATCGCGCCGCCCCATACATAGGGAAAGCCAAGGTATTTGGTCGCTTCCGCCATGATGGCGGCAAAGTCAGGGTCGAGCAGGTCTTCCTCAGGTATTTCATAGTCCGGGTATTCTTCAACAAGATACTTGTGAATATAGGGCGAGCCGGGGAACAGATCGGGCCTGTTGCCGACCTGGGACATGTACATGGCATACAGCCCCATCTGCCGATGGCCCATCAGGTAAACGGGCAGGTGGCTGAGGTTGAAGTTCTCCACATAGATATGCGCTGTCTTGTACTCATAAGGGATGGAGGCTTCATACGAATAGCGTTCGGCGATGTACTTTCCTGTTTGCGGGTCGAGCACATAGCGGATACCTTCCCGCCACTCGTTTCGGTAGCGGATTTGCGTGTCCACGCTTTCCGTTCGTATGTATTGCCTGTCAAATATTGTTTTCAGCTGGCCCGCCACCTCATCGATTGTCCATGCTTTTCCATTCTTAAGCGCCGTGAGCATTGAGATCAACACATAAGGGTCATGCTCGATGTCGTCATATTCGATGATCGCTTCATCATATTCTGGATGCACCTCCAGGTAATGATCCAGCTCGTACTGAAGCTCTTCTTCCAGCTTCCTGTACATGGTTTCAGCGGCTTTCATGTCGCTGTCCTCGGAGGGGTAGGTGGCGGAGGCGATGGAGGTCAGCGTGGCTTCGATCAGCACGGAGCAGGAGGACAGGCTGTTCATGACGATGAGCATCGCCGAGAACAGCAGGCCGATCAGCATGGCGGTTCGTTTGTTTCGGCGGATGTACCGCATGCCTTGCTTCGCTTTGGCCTGTGCGCGCCGGAGGAGGGTGGGCCCCTGTGTCCTTTGTGCACGGCCGCTTCGGTAGGCCGCCGTGTATTCCCTGCGTATCTGCCTGCGCTGCATACGTCTGGAGCCCGGATGACTGGCATACGCGCTCTCGCCTTGGGTCTGTTCAGCCTCCATCCGCCTTCCGGCTGTTCCCGCGCCGCCTCGGCCTTCTCTTGTCTGGGGTTGCCGTTCTTCTCTGAGCCGGCTGCTTCGGCTGCCCGCACGCAGCAGGCCCGCTGCGCTGCTCAGGCTTTTCTCTGCGCTGTGCGCGGCTTGAACCCCGGCGTTCTCTTCTTCATGTCGTTCAATTGCCCGGTGAGCACCGCTTTCCGCCGCTTTCAGCGGCAGGGATGCCAGGGGCGGCAGGATCTTCGGAGCGCGCGTCAGTTTCAGATGATGCTGATGTATCTGCTTGCGGGCTTGCTTTTTCTTTTTAGGCGGGTGGGCGGACGCTTGGCTTGGCGCGCCTGATGGTCTTTGGCTTCCGGCTTTCTTCTGCGCGGTCTTCGGGCGCTCTTCTTTTTGTTTATCCTTGTCCTGTTCTTCGAGTTCCTCCGGGCTGAAGCGCAGGGGGGAAGGGGGCTTTGCTGGTTCATACCGCCCCATCGCTACTTGCTCTCCTTCATCTTGGTGGACATGATTTTATACAGTTCAGTGTCACGGGGGAATCTGTCGATAAAGGGCAGGATGATGTTTCCGTAAAACAAAAGCCCTTCTCCTTCACCCGAGTGCGTGACATAAGACAATTGGTGCGGCGATATGTTCAGCTGTTTGGCGAGTATCTGCCTGTCTCCCGCGCCCTGGCTGAGCATACAGATGTAATCGCTGTTCTCGAATATGTTTTCCACCTCCCTTGACAAGAGGAGGTCTTTGACGTTTTGCGTGATACCCGTCGGTATCCCGCCGTATTTGCGGAATCTTTTCCATATTTCGATGGAATAGCTGGCAGTCTGTTCGTCCTTGAGAAGCAGGTGAAACTCATCAATATAGTATCTGGTGGATTTACGCTCGGAGCGGTTGGCTGTGACTCGGTTCCATACCTGATCCTGAACCGCGAGCATGCCTATCTTTTTGAGTTGTTTGCCGAGTTCGCGTATGTCATAGCAGACGATGCGGTTGTCGATGTTCACATTTGTTCTGTGATTGAACACTGACAGGGAGCCGGATACATAGATTTCAAGCGCTGTGGCGATGTACTGCGCTTCTTTTTCATCCTGTCCTCGCAGGGCGTCGTAGAGATCGCCCAGAATCGGCATGTTGCCGGGTTCAGGGGCGCTGAGGTAGTGTTGGTAGATTCTGCGCACACAGCGGTCAATGACTGTTTTCTCAACAGGTTTCAGTCCGTCCTTTCCGCCGACGATCAGCTCGCACAGGGAGAGTATGAAATCGCTTTTGAGCGCCAGCGGGTTTTCATCCGAGTAGTCAAGGTTCAGGTCCATCGGGTTGATGTAGTTGTTTGATGTCGGCGATATCTTAATGACCTGGCCTTTCAAGCGTTCCACCAGAGGATGATATTCGGATTCGGGGTCGCAGATCATGATGTCATCGCTTGTGGCAAAGAATACATTCGTGATTTCGCGTTTCGCAGCGAAGGACTTACCCGATCCGGGCGTTCCCAGGATCAGACCGTTGGGGTTTTTGAGCAGCTTTCTGTCCACCATGATGAGGTTGTTGGAGATGGCGTTGATGCCGCAGTATAAGGATTCGGGGCCGGCCTGCATCAGTTCCTGCGTCGTGAAGGGCACAAAGATCGCCGTGCTGGATGTGGTCAGGCCGCGGTTGATGTTAATCAGGTTGCTGCCAAGCGGCAGGCAGCTCATCAGGCCGTCCTCCTGCTGATAGTCAAGGCGGGTCAGCGCGCAGTTGTATTTTTGTGTGATGGCCGATGCCCGGAATATGTTGTTGTCCAGCTGTTGTCTGCTGTCGCCTGTTGACATCACAAGCAGGGTGACGAGGAACATGCGCTCGTTGCGGCTTTGCAAGTCTTGCAGCAGCTGCTTGGCCTCCGTTCCATAGGTGGCCAGGTCCGTCGGGATGATGTCCATATCGTATCCGCTGCGGATGGCCTTTTTCTGTTCCTCTATCTTCATTTTGTCTACATTGGTGATGGTGCGTTTGATGGTCCTGATGGCTTTGCTCTGATCGATGGAGCGAATGTGCATGGATACGATCAGGCTGGAGTCCATGTCCAGATAGTCTGCCAGCATGCGGTCGTTCAGCTCCGGGGCAAGGATTTCGATGAATGACATGGAACCATATTTCTTGCCCATCCTGAACATGCGGCCATTGGAAAACTCAAAGCCTGAGGGGGCGATAAAGTCTTTGGTCGATAGGCCCGACAGGGGCAGCCAGTCCCAGTCGAATCGGAAGCACGTGCCTTCGTCCATATGGAAGATGCTGTGGAGTACTTCCAGACGTTCCTTTCCGTTCAGGCTTTCGGCGGTTACGCCCAACCGTTTGAAGTTGCTGAGCACATCCGCTTCCACCCGTTCCAAGCGAGGCTTGGCTGCTTTCAGGCTGTCAGCGTTGATGCCGAAGGTGAGGTACTTCGTTTTGACAATGCCGTTGTTGCCTTTGGCCAGCTGGTTTTGGAGCATCTGTTCGTATTCGACGCGGATGTCATCATAGTCGTCATCATGTTTTTGCAGCCGGATGAGTTCCTGTCTGTTCTCCCCTCTGCTGTTAAGGAACATGAGCTGGACGCTGAGCGAGCTGTCAAAGAAGTTCAGGAAGCTCGACCATCCGTCAAAAATCGCGGCTTTATCGTCCGGCTGTGAGAGTTGGTAGTTGATGTCCTGAAAGCTGATGCTTTTGCTATAGTAGTCTTCCCTGACCTGGCAGATGCCATCCGGGAACATGCGCAGGTAGGGAATGGTGTCCTGAGCGCTGATTCTCTTTTTGTCCTGCGGCTGCGCGCGCTGGATGGCTTCATGGATTTGTTTGCGCTCAGTTCGGCTCAATTTACGGGCAGGCGTTTTAGGCTCCGCTTCTTTTGTCTTTTTCTTTGACAATACGCATGATCTCCTTTTCAAGTTGATGCCGCTTTTCTATCTGTATATAGAGGTTGCGGGTCTCATAGGGGCGCTGCTTTGGGCGGATGAATAAAACGGTTGCCATGTTGCGCAGGATCACTTCCAGGTACTGGCCATGTTTTTCGTACATCGCCATCAGGAAGGCGGGCAGCATCACCAGCACCATCACAAAGGCGGCCAGGTTGGTGCCAGCAGCGTCTCTGAGCAGGAAGAACAGAGGGATGCCTATCAGGGCGCCTGCGCCAAAGCATATGATTTGGCGTTTTGTCATCCCGAAGACGACTTTCGTTTTTACTTTTGACAGGTCTTTGGGTACGGGTACAAAGGCCATCTTTTTTCCTTTCTTGATGCGGGTCGGTCTCTGGAGATTCGCTCTAGTGCGCGCTGAATACGCTCTTGGCCAGGCTGGATGATTTGAACAGTGTAAAGCACAGCAGCACGGTATAGCCCACGCAGGTCCATATGGCGCTTGATATGTTGTCCATCGTACCGATGCTGCCGACAAGAACGGCATAGATGGCGACGCATACGATGATCATAATCGCCTGAAAGGCCAAGGCGAAGAGGGAGCGCAGGTAGTTCTGTCCCATATTGCCCGCGTCATGCGACAGCATGGTCGCCATCGGGATGGGGGCGATGGATGTGACCAGGTAGATTTCGATCATCCTGCCATAGCAGACGACAAATATACAGATGTTGATAGCTGACATCGTGATCCCTACAAGGGAGGATTCAAGCCACAGGCTGAACAGTTCCCCCAGGCCCATATCCATCAGTCTGCCTTCCAGGTTGCCGATCACACTGTCGATGTTGAGGTTGGCGTCGGATATGATGATGCCTGCGGCGCTGTTAACCGTGCTTTGCGCTGCACCGAAGATTCCCATCACAATGTTCCAGGTATTCGTCAGAATCAGCACTGATGCCGCTGTTTTGAATATCCATTTGAAGAAGGCGAATGTATCCACATCGCCGTGCAGGTTGTTTTTTTCTATGATCATGTTGATCAGTTCCATGGTCATCACAAACGCGAGGATGAGTCCCGCGATGGGCACGATCACGGTTGCGGACAGGTTGCGGATCATGTTGAAGATGCCTGCGTTCCAGCCCTGCGGTGTCATGCCGACCTGTCCTGCGATATCGCTGACGCTGGTGTTCACATTGTCAAATAATCCTGTCAGGTTGCTCAGGATGCCGCCCACCAGTATGTCGCGCAGCCAGGCTTCCAGCATGTCCTGTATGAAGTTCATGTCCTACCCTCCTTTCCGTCCCCTCCCCATACGAGGAGGGGACGGTTTGTACCGCCGGGATCAGCCGAACATACCGGAGAGAAGCGGGACCAGAGTGATGCCGATCAGGGCGACGCCGCCGCCTGCCATCAGTTGTTTCATGCCCTGGCTTTTAGCGCCGGGGTTGTCGTTTCCGTAGCCTTCCAGCAGGTTGATACCGCCCCAGATACCCAGGCCCGCGCCCAAGGCAACAACAAGGGTTTGTAATACACCGACAGCCGAGTTAAAAAATTCCATATATTTCCTCCATGTTTGTTTTTTTGATGGTGATATGATTGGCAGCGCAAGGGGATGCCCGGCCCCTGTGTTTCAGTCAGCGGGGGCATGGGCTGATGTGCTTTTTCGGGGGCTGTCTCCTTCCTCCCCCATGACTTCATAACTTTCATACACTTCATCGGATTTCAACGCCAGACGGGGTAAGAGGGCTTGTTCAATGTCATAGGCGTTCTTTGGGTTCTCATCTGACAGGTTCCGGTACTGCGGATGTTTGGTGATGTCATACTTCGATGAACAGAAGGGGCGAACGCCGCGCAGCTGCAGGATGCATTTGCTCCCGTCCATCACCGCCAGCTCGTCGATGCTCATCAGTTCTTTTCCGAGTTTTTGGTAGTTGAGGCTATGCGAAACTTCCCTGCCGCGGCTTTCGCCTGTGTTGTAGGTGTCTATTGTCTCCTTTCCAAGCGCGGCTGACAGTTCTTTCAGCGTCGTCGGTTCCGATCCGCCCAGAAAGATCCGGGCGTCCATGTTGCCGATGATGGTGTCGCTATGGTCCTTGTAGATTGCCTTTAGCTGTGATTGCGTTTGAAGAATCAGGCAGGCTGAGATCTCCCTTGAGCGGATGGTTGCCACCAGCTTTTCCAGCTTGGGTATCTGGCCGATGTTGGCCGCCTCATCAATCAGGCAGCGCACATGGATGGGCAGTCTGCCGCCGTAGACATCATCCGCCTTGTCGCACAACAGGTTAAAAAGCTGTGTATAACAAAGCGAGATCAGGAAATTGAAGGTATCATCCGTATCAGACATGATGAGAAACAAGGCCGTTTTTTCATCACCTAACATATCAAGCTGAAGCTCATCCTCTGATGTGATGTCCCTCAGTTCCTGTATGTCAAAGGGAGCTAGGCGCGCGCCGCAGGAAATTAGGATGGACTTGGCTGTTTTCCCTGCGGCCAGCTTATACTTTTTATATTGGCGCACGGCAAAGTGATTCGGTTTGTCTGATTCCAACTCCCTAAACAGTATGTCTACCGGATTCTCAAACAGCTCATCTTCCTCCCGGACTTCCATGGCGTTGATCATTTCGATCAGGGTCGCAAAGTTTTGCTCTTCAGACGGTGCTTCATAATGGATGTAGCCGATGAGCGCCGTATATAAGAGCACTTCCGCTTTGACCCAGAATTCGTCACCTGTTCTGCCTTCTCCTTTGGTGTTGGCAATCAGGGCGTTGACCAGTTTGAGGATGTCTTTTTCGCTCCTGATGTACGACAGTGGGTTGTAGCGCATGGACTTATGGAAGTTGATGGTGTTCAGCACCTTGATCCGGTAACCGCATCGTTCAAGCATCTGCCCGCATTCGACAATCAAGGTGCCTTTGGGATCCGTCACCACAAAGCTGGCCGGATAGCTGGTTGATGTGCATTGCATAAGGTTAGGTTTGACAAAGAAGCGCGTCTTGCCCGATCCTGATCCGCCTATGACCAATACGTTTTTGTTGCGGGCTGTTTCCACCGCCTTGGGGCGGTTGTTCATCGTCAGCCTTTCTGTTTGGGTTAGTATGATGTTGTTGTCAAATACGGGGTCAATGTATGGCCGTATGTCATCAGGGCTTCCCCATCTGGCTGAGCCGTATTCCCTGTCCTTCCGGTATTTCTTCGCGTTCTTCCCTTTCACATGAACGATCATCCTGATCACAGCGGCGATGATGATGCCGCCGATGAGGTCGGGGGCGGCCATGCTGGGCAAGATGCTGCGGAAGGATAGGTTCAGCGCTTGGGGCAGTGCGTATATTTTGTTCGCTATGTCCCTTCCCGGCGCTGTCCGCCAGGCGAACATGAGCTTTGTCGTCATCAGAGCGATGAGCAGATAAGGGATGCTCAGGATCAGTTGCTTTTTCATCCGCTGTGTGTTCAACGCTCAGGCTCCTTGCGTCTTGTTTTGTCCGCTGCAGGGTTTTTCAGGTTTCGGCGCAGCTGCGTCAGCCTGGCGCGGATAGAGGGTTTCTCCTTTCTTTTCACGACTTTGTTTGTAAATTCTTTGAAGGCTGCCGTCAGCGCGTCGCTGTCACGGGCCTTGAAGAACACAAGGTATCTGGGCGGGTTTTCACTTTTGTCTTTTCTGATGGCGTAGTCAATCCCGTACTTGCGGGCCACGCTGTCAAAGGATTTGATGTTTTTCTCGGTGATTTCGATGTTGGCTACACCCTGGTTCTGGCCAATCAGCTGCTTGACTGTCTGTTTCCCGTGATGGATGATGTCCGGCGCTCGGGCCCGGTCCGTTCTTCTGTTCCTTTGATAGGCAAGGTACTTGAGAATGGCATTTTTCAGCGTTTGGGCTGTCAGTTTGCCGCCGCGAATGGCCAGTGAGACGGTTTTGTTTTCAACTTCTTCCTGCAAGGTCTTCACCTCCTTTCATCCGGGAACAGCTCGGTTCGCGGCGCATGAATGCGGCCGAAGAGCCGATTTACTTGAGGCTTCGTTCTTTCCGCCTGCTTTTAAGCATCAGGGCCGCACCGCTTGTGCCTGTGAGCCCCGCCAGCGTGAATAGCAAGGGCAGGCTGTCTTCAACGCCGGTTTTGGGTACGCTGTCCGGCTGTGCTTTGATATAGCTGGTGTAGAAGTCTATTCTCTGCGGCAGCCCACCGATGACGACACTTCCGCCGTTTTTGCTGATCGCGCCGCTGACCGCTATTTTATAGCCGTATCCTTTTTCACAGGGGTCAAGCTCTGTGATGGTATAGCTGTCGCCCATAATCAGTTTGGTCACGGCGATGCTGCCGTTGCCCGTGATCGACGGTGAGGCGACGATTGTGCCTGTTTGGTCTTTGACCACATAGGTAATGACTTTATCGTCGGGAAAGCCTTCCGGCGCTGTAATGACAGAGGAGATGATCAGGCTGCCTGTCTGAGGGGTACCGCCTGTTTCGTTCATGGTTGTCGCTTCGGGCGCTGTCTGTGTTTGTTCAGCCAGCGCGGGGACTGTAAGGCCCGTCAGGGCGTATAGGATCAGGGAGAGGGTGAGCAGCCGTGTTGTCAGTTTCATGTCTTTTCCTTTCAGACGTTTTTTTGCTTGCACCGCGGAGTATTTATCTGAAGCTGTTGACCTGCGCTGAGTAGTAGTGATTCATGGTGACAGGGGCGTTGAACAGCGTGGTCAGCAGGTATTGTTTGATGTTGCGCACGAAACGAGCGTTGTCGTCCAGGCAGGTCATGATGTATTCCATATGCAGGCTGTTGATGCTGCGATAGCGTTCTTTCACCATTTCCAGCGGAATGTCTTTCCCTGCTATGCGCATGGTCGGCTGTGTTGAGCATAGTGTTTCCAGCATGAGTTCTATGATGTCGTCCATTTTCTCCCGGTCATAGGGTCTGCCCTCGCATAATAGCTCATATGAGATTTGCTTTCGTATACTCTCCCGCAATGCTGTCGTATCAATCCCATCAGCCTCCTTTCTTGTCGTATTTTTGTTCGTTCCTTCCTGACGGTGGGATGAGATGGGATAGGATATGATTTGTTCGTCCGTCATTGGTAATTCAGTTTTTTGTAGTTCAGTACTTATTTGCGTTGGATTTTTCGATGACGGCTTTTTCGTCGGCGGTTTTCCCGTTGTCGGATTTTCCAACAACGGAGCGCCTATTGCTGACGGCTCTTTGTTTTGTGGAAATTCATAGATGATGTATTCGTTTGCGCCAAACTTTCCCCGGCTATCGGTGGTCTGCATGCGCAGAACATAACCGGCCGCTTCCAGCTCCTGTACCGCTGTTCTGATAGCGTCCTTGTTATCACGGTTGATGACCGCCAGACCCGTCAGTGTGTAATCCCAATCCTCAGGCAGGGAGAGCATCAGGGATAGAAGTCCTTTAGCCTTTAATGACAATTCCTTGTTCCGCAGATGGTGATTTGACATGACCGTGTATGAGTGCGTTTTTTCTACGCGAAAGACCGGCATTGTTTTTCAGCTCCTTTAACCAGCCTCCAGACAAAGAAAAAGCCATCCTTTCAGATGCCTTGGCACTCTTCACTGTTTCTTGGCTGATTGTTTATTATCTTGAAATAATATGGTTACTCCTCAACTTTCAGTACATCAAGGCCATACCTGGCAATGAGCATAGCGTGTGCAATGAGTCTTGTTGTAGTCATGTCCACACGCTCATCATCCAGCAAATCATCCAGCCTTGTATATTCTGATTGTCCAATCAGGCGATATACCGCCTCAATGATCGCTATCTCGTTTTGCGATACGCGCCTGATCTCAGGTCGCATAGGGCGGCGTAATACGTTGGAGAGCACGCAGTCCTGAGCATAGTCTGATAAGGTCGGTGTCGATGACAGCAGGTAGGCTACAGCGAGATTTTTGTTTGTATCCCATTGTTCTAAGGGGATGTTGCTCTTGAGCCAATTGAAGCTCAGCAGGTGGCGATTCTTACTGAACATGCTGCCGGAATAGGAGAGAATCAGATCACTGATTCGCTTGCACGATATAGGGCAGGATGGAGAAAGGAGAGAGAGCATAAGCTCAGCGTAGTTGACCACACCCGCTTCCAGGCGTTCTTGCAGCCAGGGGCAGACTGTCCTGTTGCTTCCCCCTTTTTTGCAGGTTCGGACTTTCGTACAATAAGTGCAGGCTACGTCTTCCGGTCGATATACATGTCTGTTCAACAACATAGCTATCTCCTTTTTCGATATTTATTTTGGGTTTTGATTGTGTAAGTGGATAGGTGGTTGAGATTTGGTTTACCTTGATCGCTCTTGCTGACGTTTCCTGACCCAGCTTTCAAGCAGTTTGATGATGGTATTCTCAATCTGCTTAGGCGAGTAGCTTTTGGGAAAATACTTCCGCAGCATATCTCCGGATAAGATGACACGCTCCGTATCTTTCTTGCTTTCGAGCATGATGGTCAGCATACTGTCTTCGTTGAGCGTGTTGTCCTGGCTGAGTTTTTTCATCCTTTGCGCCTGCGAGAGGGATGGTACAGATTGCTCGGACTCAATTGTCAGCACCAAAAGTTCCTGCTCGGCTTTTGACAGATATGACAGTTCAGCAGCAGGCGTGATGCCCAGCTTTGAATCATCCACCATGTTCTGTAGAGGTGGAACTAGTTCTGTCAGGCGGATTATCCGCTGGACAGTTCGGGCGCTGTGATCCGCTTGCTCAGCGATCTTCTCATCCGACCGTTCCCGCGACTTCGTGCCAAGTTGGCACGAAGTCAGGTCTGTCCGCGCCCCTTGCCTTTTGATGGCATCCATCTTCAGTTTATAAGCCTTGGCTCGTTCGCTTGGCAGTATGTTCTCCCTCTGCATGTTGCTGTCCACCATAGCGATGATAGCTGCATTGTCATCCATATCCCTGATAATGATTGGTGCGGTCTGTTTTCCGGCAAGTTCTGATCCCAGCCGCCTTCTATGGCCTGATATGATCTGGTACCCTCCTTCTGGCCGAGGTCGGACCAGCAAGGGATCAAGAACCCCATACTCCTCAATGCTCTGTGCCAAAGTATGCATTTCCTCATCATTTCGTACTACAAACGGGTGGTCAGGATGAGAATGCAGCATCGATAAAGGCGTTTCAAGTAGCGTATCAAACGGAAGTTTCTCATTCATGACAGCTTATCTGCGCAATCATATTCTTCTCCTTTTGATAATGTAATGAGATATTATAATTGTTATATTACCAATAATAAGATATACTCCAATCGGGAAGCCCCTTACTATTCTTCGGACAGAAAAAGCCTGAATTTGTACATTCAGGCTTTTTCTCCGAGTATAAGGCGTTCCTCTGATGAGGGTGGATAGCCATTTGAGTATGATTCAGTATTCCTTAATTTGCTAAGAGTTTGCTAAGAGGACATCGTGAACCAGGCAAAATGGAACGACACAGGGCAGTACAGAATAACAAACGAACCTATGATAACCCTTGTACCATATAGAAATTTTAGCCTTCTACGGTACTGTACGGACAATATGAGAAGTTAATTTTATAAACTCCTAAGCGAAAGGCCGTGCGTTCGAATCGCGCCGGGGACGCCAGAAAGACCGT
>CAZBJM010000021.1:0-26051 GCA_964492225.1 uncultured Methanosarcinales archaeon | reverse complement strand
CAAAGGACGGTAAGCTGGACCTATCAGCATTGGACACTGCCAAGGCCATCGATACCCATACTGTGGAGTTCAGGCTGAAAGAAGGACAAAACACCTTCATCAATAAACTTGCTGTACTGGGAATTGTCCCAGAGCATGCCTACACGGACTCATACGGTCAAAAACCCATAGGTTCCGGGCCCTTTGTGTTCAAACAGTGGGACAAGGGTCAGCAAGCCATCCTTGAAGCCAATCCGGACTACTATGGTCAGAAGCCTTATTTCAAAAAACTGACGCTGGTATTCATGCAGGGCGATACGGCCTTTGCTGCAGTCAAGGCAGGAGAGGTAGACCTTGCTGAAGTACCAAATACCTATGCAGGTCAGGCATTGAGCGGAAAGAAGTTCGTATCTGTCAGATCCATCGATGCAAGAGGTATCAGTCTTCCAGTTCCTCCTGTAACTGGTGAGAAGACCGTGGATGGTTATATCATTGGAAATGATGTGACCTCTGATATTGCAATAAGGAAGGCCTTGAACTATGGAATAGACAGACAGGCCCTGGTCGCTGGAGCATTGAAAGGACAAGGAGAGGTGGAATTTACCGGTCTCGATAAAGTACCATGGGGCAACAAGGATGCTCTATTCAAAGACGCTGATGTAGAGGAAGCAAAGAGGATCCTCCGTGAAGCTGGTTGGATAGACACCGATGGAGATGGTATAGTTGAAAAGAAAGGTGTCAAGGCTGAGTTCACTCTGCTTTACTTTGCCTCTGAATCTGAAAGGCAGGCTTTGGCAATAGCAGTTGCTGAGCAGGCCAAGAAGTTTGGTATCAGCATCAAACCAGAAGGTGCAAACAGTGACAAAATAAAAACACTGGCAGCATCCACCCCTGTGGTCTTTGGTGCTGGAACACTGGATACAAGCGACATCCACCGAAGATATCACAGCACGAGCTACAATCCATCAAGCTACAACAATGTAGTGAAGTACAATAATCCAGTCGTGGACAATTACATAAAGACTGCCATGACCAGTAGCGACCCGGCTGTTGCCCTCAAGAACTGGCAACTTGCTGCATGGGATGGAAAGACCGGCTTCTCTACAAAGGGAGATGCAACATGGGTATGGCTTGCAACCATCAATTTCCTGTACATAATGGATGATGACCTGGACATAGGTACACCTAAGATACAGCCACATGGCACTGATATCTTTGGAAACATCCTGGAGTGGAAACGCACAGGGAATTAAATTTTTGGGATGAGCATGATTGGGGACCCATCGTCCCCAGTTCTTTTTATGTTCAGATCATTTCAATATTTCCATTTTGAACAATTCACAATGTTAATTGGAGGATAATTATAGTGAAGCATAGATTGGAGTTATTTATTGGGAAAAAGTTCCTCAAACTAATCTGCCTTTTAGTATTCATATCATTTGTCAGTTTCTGGCTCATTGACCAGTCTCCTATTGATCCTGTCAGGGCCTATGTTGGTGAGATGAGCATCTCCGCAGAACAAAAGGCATTGCTTGAGGAATACTGGGGGGTCAATGTACCCGTTCAGGAGAAATATATGAATTGGGTCAAACCCCTTCTCTTCGAGAGGGACCTGGGTGTCTCTCTGATATATCGGATGCCTGTGACCCATGTCATCAAAGAACGTTTCGTTGCATCCCTTGCGCTCATGGCCGCATCCTGGGTATTTTCAGGAATTTTGGGCTTTGTCCTGGGTATCCTTGCCGGTATGAAGAGCGGTTCATGGCTGGACAGGATAATTAAGACCTACTGTTATGTTTTGCTTTCCACCCCTACATTCTGGCTGGCATTGGTCTTTATGCTCATATTCTCAGTATATCTGGGCTGGTTCCCGGTGGGTCTTGGAGTACCCATAGGGGTCGCAGCAGAAGATGTTACACTGGTTGACCGCATAAAGCATCTCATACTGCCTGCACTTACATTGAGCCTGCTTGGGGTAGCTTCAATTGCTATGTTCACCCGTGAGAAATTAATAGAGGTCCTATCCAGTGACTATGTTCTGTTTGCAAAGGCAAGGGGCGAAAAGGGCTTTGACCTCATATTAAGACATGGGGTAAGGAACGTCGCATTGCCTGCCATCACACTTCAATTCCTAAGCTTCAGTGAGCTGTTTGGTGGTGCCCTGTTAGTTGAGCGTGTATTCTCGTACCCCGGTCTTGGGCGAGCAGCTGTGGAAGCTGGACTTAGGTCAGATGTTCCTCTGCTTATGGGTATAGTCCTTATCAGTGCAATATTCGTCTTCACAGGGAACCTGATAGCCGATATAATTTACGAGTACGTCGACCCCAGGATAAAACAACAGGAGATGAAGACATGAGCGTCCAGGTGAACAAAAAAGGTCTCTTTGGAGCTATGAACCTGCGGCAGAGGACCATTCTGTTGATATCCCTTCTATGCTTGCTGGTGCTTTCAGTCCTTGTCTCAGGCACATTACTGGACAACAATTCACTGAGCACAAACTTTGAAGCAAGCAATCGTGGTCCATCAGCCGAGCACCCCTTTGGTACCGATTGGATGGGACGGGACATGTTCATCAGAACTATCATGGGACTATGCCTGAGCATCAAGGTAGGGATGTTCGCTGCTCTCATCAGTACTATGGTAAGTGTGGTACTGGGATTGCTTTCGAGCATCAACAGGACAGCCGATACATTTGTCTCATGGCTTGTGGATATGTTCCTCTCGATACCACACACCTTGCTCATCATACTTATATCACTGGGGCTTGGTGGAGGTGCAACAGGTGTTATCGTAGGAGTTGGACTGACCCACTGGACAAGTTTAACAAGGGTCGTGAGGGCAGAGATAAAGCAGATCAAGACACAGGATTATATCAATATATCCAGGAATTTTGGTAAATCGAGTTGTTGGATAGCAATAAAGCATATCATGCCACATCTTATCCCACAATTCCTGCTGGGTACCCTTGTTATATTCCCACATGCTATCTTGCACGAGGCTTCTGTGACCTTCCTTGGTTTTGGTCTCTCTCCCCATGAGCCTGCCATAGGCATCATATTATCGGAGTCGATGAAGTATATTGCAGCAGGATACTGGTGGTTGGCCTTCTTCCCAGGACTTTCATTGTTGATCATTGTATTGGCTGTTGACCTTATAGGGGATAACCTTGGCAAGATGCTTGACCCAAAGAAAGCACACGAGTGATATAGTTGAGGACATCGGAAACAAAGATCTTAAGAGGTTAAGTATGACTAACAAAGCAAAAATGACCAATAGAGGTGGGAGAAGACAAGAGGCTCTGTTAAAGGTAAAGGGTATCTCGGTATCTTTCACCCAATATGTTTCGGGCCTTCGCCAGACTGAGATAAAAGTGATCTCAGGTATGGACCTGGAATCCTTTGAAGGAGAGATCCTTGCAGTCGTCGGTTCAAGTGGTTCTGGAAAAAGTCTCCTTGCCCATGCCATTCTAGGTATACTGCCGGGCAACGCCATACTTACAGGTAGTATGGAATTCAATGGACAGGTCCTTGACCAGGAAAAGAAGGAGAAGTTGAGGGGCAAGGAGATCGCTCTCATCCCACAGTCAACTACCTACCTTGACCCATTGATGAGGGTTGGTAGTCAGGTCGTGGGAAGTGTCAAAAAGCAGGATAAGGCCAGCAAGCAGGATTTGCAGCGTGAGATATTTAAGAAGTATGACCTGAAGCCTGAAGTGGAACGAATGTATCCCCATGAGCTATCTGGAGGCATGGCCAGAAGGGTTCTGGTATCGACAGCAGTGATGAGCCAGGCAAAGCTTATCATAGCCGATGAACCGACACCGGGACTGGATGAAAGGAACATCAATGAAACCCTTAACTATTTCAAGGATATGGCAAAGAGGGGCTGTGCTGTGATACTCATCACCCATGATATAGATGCAGCACTGAAGATAGCTGATAGGATAGCTATATTCTATGCGGGTACTATCCTGGAGGTAGCCAATGTGGAAGACTTTGCAAATGATGGGGAGAACCTGAAACATCCCTATACGCGAGCCCTGTGGAATGCGCTCCCTCAAAATAATTTCAAGCTCATCGAGGGTTATGATCCAACGATCGGTTAATTGCAGGTGTTTTTATGAAAATGGAGTTATACTATGTATCTTAAAGGCGAGCATATAAGCTTTGGATATAGGAAGGATGAACAGATCCTCAAGGATGTGGACATATCCTTGGGTAGTGGTGAGGTCGTGGGGCTTGTTGGTGGTAGTGGGAGTGGTAAATCTACCCTGTGTAAGATACTTGCGGGATATGAGCGCAAATACGATGGCAGTGTTACCCTTGATGGAAAAAAGGTCTCACACCATGCCTATAATCCTGTCCAGCTGATCTTCCAACATCCTGAAAAGGCTGTTAACCCTAAGTGGAAGATGAAGGATACCTTGCATGAGGGTCAGGTCATATCTCAGGATATCATTGACTCTTTCGGCATCAAGGATATGTGGATGAACCGGTGGCCCAATGAGCTTTCTGGCGGTGAGCTACAGCGCTTTGCCCTTGCAAGGGCCTTGGGTCCCAAGACCAGGTTCCTGATAGCCGACGAAATTACCACGATGGTCGATGCCATCACCCAGGTACAGATATGGGAGACCATTCTGAAACTTGTAGATACCATGAACATCGGTGTCCTGGTGGTGAGCCACGAAAAAAGACTGATGAATAAGATCTGCCAGGATGTGATACATCTGTCAGATATCAATGGTCGCAAATAGATCCCCTGTAGTTTGAGAGATAGGTATTATGACTGCCGTTTGCTCATTTTGGTCAAGTGTTCTGGGGCATGTTCGAACACGGTGCCCCATGTTCTCCCAAAACACGTGTTGTGTGGCGCACTGGACCAGTGAACGGGCACAAATACCTTGTCCTCTCCCATGGGACTATATTTCCCCTTTTTTTGCATACTGAAGCAGGAACTTTTTTAAGAGCACACAGCTCTATTATATAATGTATATAATGTTATTTTGATGAATGGTGATAGGATTTGACCGGGGAAATTACAGTAGCTGTGGGACAGGCTTACCCAAGGGATGCGGGTAGAGGTATCGCAAGGCTTGATAAAGAGCTCATGCATGCCATAGGGGCAGTAAGCGGGGATATAATCGAGATAAGCAATAAGGAGAAGTGCTATGCTATTGTCTGGCCTGGTTATATGGAGGATTCAGGCAAACAGGTCATCAGGATAGATGGCAATCTGAGGAACAATGCAAAGGTCAGTATCGATGATAAAGTAAAGGTTAAAAGGATCCCGGTCAGTGAAGCTGAAAAGATAAGCCTTGCACCCACAAGGGATACACATCTTGCCGGGGGACCTCGCTTTGTCCTCAGGATATTGGAAGGCCGTCCTGTGATCAAAGGACAGTCCATACGCATAGAGGCGGTCAATAATCCTGTTTCCTTTGTAGTGCTTTCCACAAATCCTGCCGGCCCGGTGGTGGTCACTAGGAATACGCAGATCCACATCCGTGAGAGTGCGGTTGTGCAGGAAAGTGTAGCTGGCCATATCAGTTATGAGGATATAGGTGGACTTAAGCGTGAGCTGGGCCTTGTGAGGGAGATGATAGAATTACCTCTTAAGCACCCGGAACTGTTCCATAAACTTGCCGTGGAGCCTCCAAAAGGAGTATTGCTCTATGGGCCACCAGGAACGGGTAAGACACTCATTGCAAGGGCAGTGGCCAGTGAAACGGATGCAAATTTCATATCTGTGAGTGGACCTGAGATCGTTTCTAAGTATTATGGAGAAAGTGAACAGAAACTTAGACAAATATTTGAGGATGCTGAAAAGAATGCTCCCTCTATTATCTTTATCGATGAGATCGATTCCATTGCTCCAAAGCGTGATGAAGTATGGGGTGAAATGGAGCGCAGGATAGTTGCACAATTGTTGTCCTTGATGGATGGTCTCACTTCCAGGGGTAGGGTTATAGTGATAGCTGCCACAAATCGTCCCAATTCAATTGATGAAGCATTGCGCAGGGGTGGCAGGTTCGACCGTGAGATAGAGGTTGGTATCCCTGATAGTGAAGGGCGCCTGCAGATCCTTTTTGTGCATACAAGGGGTATGCCCATGGAAGATGGCATAAGACTTGAGGAAATAGCTGCTGTGACACATGGTTTTGTAGGTGCGGACCTTTCTTCCCTGTGCAAGGAAGCTGCTATGCACGCCCTGCGTCGTATGTTGCCTGATCTGAAGATGAATGATGTGGATGATGAGATCCCCCCGGAGTTCATGGAGAGACTGGTTGTGACCAGAAAGGATCTTGATGATGCTCTCAGGAACATTGAGCCTTCAGCCATGCGTGAGGTATTTGTGGAAGTACCTGATGTGCGTTGGAGTGAGATAGGAGGTCAGGAAAATGCTATGCAAGAGCTCAGCGAGGCTGTGGAGTGGCCACTGAAGTATCCTGAACTGTTCAAGGCTGTAAATACCAGACCTCCGCGGGGGATATTGCTTTTTGGTCCTCCGGGAACTGGTAAGACCATGCTGGCAAAAGCTGTGGCAACAGAAAGCGAGGCTAATTTTATCAGTGTCAAAGGCCCTGAGCTTTTGAGCAAATATGTTGGTGAGTCAGAGAAAGCTGTGCGTGAGACCTTCCGCAAAGCTCGACAGGCTGCACCCGCGGTGATATTCTTCGATGAGATCGATTCTATCGCCAGTGCCCGTACCGGTACAGATGCCCATGCCAACGAGAGGGTTGTAAGTCAGATCCTTACTGAGATGGATGGGGTGGAAGAGCTCAGGGATGTAGTAATAATAGCTGCCACCAATCGGCCGGATATAGTGGATCCCGCCCTCTTGCGTCCGGGGCGTTTCGATAGGTTGATCTATGTGCGTCCACCTGACCTAAAGGGAAGAGAGAGGATCTTTGAGATACATATGCGTGATAAACCCCTGGCGGAAGATGTGGATGTGAGTAGACTTGCACAGTTGACACAAGGCTTTGTTGGCTCTGATATCGAGGCTATATGTCGTGAAGCTTCCATGCTGGCCCTGCGTGAACTGATCACCCCAGGCATCAGTCGGGAGGAAGCAAAGGCAAAGGTGGTAGGTATTAAAATTAGCAATGAGCATTTTACAAAGGCACTTCGCAATGTCAGACCTGCTACATCACGTGCTGGTACAAACCACTACGAACATGTTTCGGAGCTATTTGCGCGTTCTATGGCCAGTGGTGAAGAAAAGACAATGGATATGAGTGAAGAGAAGGGTTACCAGTGAAAGCGTGGATCACATGCTAACCCTGGTCGGACCGATAGAAATAGGTCCCTTAAAGATGGAAAGGGTGCAGTGCACCCCTTCATTCCCAATTCTCTTCTTTTAGTGAACGCAGGGCCTGTGCAACCAGTGAACGATAGTGTTTTACATCAGGTGCATAGTATTCCCTGGCCTTTACCAGGTCAGGTGTGTTCACTCCACTTTCCAGTTCTTTTAAACGGTCAAGGGTATTTTTGGCGGTATCCATGACCCAGATATCTCTTGTCTGGCCATCTACAACGTGTATGGATTCTGGCCGTATCGATGTCAATATATCTCCTTCGGCCGTTGTGTAGGTACTGGGTTTGCCCACGACCGCAATGAAGGCCGGGACTTCACATCCGGCAAGTACCTGTGCAGCTTCTGGTTGGTATTGACCTGCATATATCGTGAAGGAACCTGTAGGGTCGGTGACCCTGCCCCGCCAGTATTCAGCCTCGGTGCCGATATCATCCTTTTCGATGAGAGTACCAACTATGAACATCCGGTTGACCCTGGCGCCGGTGGGGGTCAGCAGATACTGGGGTGCGTATTGGTCATCTCCATCCTTGAATGTAAGGGTAGACTCTCTGAACTCCTGGGCAAATACCCTTCTTGCAACCTCTCTTGTATACTCAGCCATTTATAGCACCTCCGCAATTGCAAGTAAGGTATCCAGCTCATTAGCATCCATGGTTGTCTCACCTGTCATGGAATCCACCAGCAGGTATCTGTCTATCTTAGAACCCGTGGCAGTATAATATTTACCCACAAGCAGTCTTTTCATTTCTTCAAAGACCACTGTCTGATCAAGGGCTTCCGCTGCAAGGGATATCGCATTGTCCAGTGTGAGGCCTGTCAACACTTCTGCAAGCTCCCTCTTTATCAATGTATCCTGTGCGGTGATACCATTATCGAGGACAGCCTTTATTCGCAGGTCATATGTCCCGTCCACTTTTCCATGCTCCATGCATGCACCCTTGGTGAGGGCCCTGTTGCACTGGGGGCAGCGTTTAATGAGGCCAGATCCAGACTGTATGTCCACAAGGGCCCCTGTGAATGTAACTGATGATGTCCCTGCAACAATATCCTCTTCCAGTTCCTCGATCACGCTTGTCTTATTCATATTGATCTGGAACTTCCCATTCCATTCATTGACCACTACATTTTTGAAAAGATAGCACTGATCTTCTACAATGTCTGCAAGTTCAGCACTGGTCCATTTTGTGAACTTCATTGTCCCCGTCTCATCGGCAATGATTCCGACCTGGGATATGGAACTGTGGTTATTCTCCCAGAGCTGTACTACTTTAGCCTTGACACTCACCCATTTACCGTCGGTGTTCATTTCAGAGATCTTCATGAGGGGAGATTCTGACTGTCCTGTATAATATTGATTCCTTGGGATATTGTGCTCCTTCAGGAAAAAGTTAACAACACTTCTACGTGCTTCCTCTTTGGGCACTTTGAACTTGCTGACCATTTTGTTCAATCGGTCTTCAATTTCCTCAAGGGGGATATCTGCTCCAAGTTCATGGAACTTCTTGTGTATCTCATGCGAAACGTCTTTCATTTTTAAACCTCAAGCCTCTGTTTTGTTCATCTTCGTGAGAGGCAATTGTATGAATGCAGATATACTATATAATGCTGGACCATGCATGGTGAAAGTATTTCAGTTCTATTCATGTACCTCTGCTGAGGCTCTATCAGATAAAAATGATGCTTAAGCTATGTGGTCCTTTCTGCTTTTATATTGCTTGTGCAGGTGGTTGGGGTTGCTGAATGAGGTTGTCTAATTAGCTCATATTTCCTCCATTTCTGATCAGATGAACAGCTAACAATAAACGCGTGCGAAATATAACGAAAGATGCTGTTGCATCATTCTAACGAAAAAACGCGGCACCTTTTTACAGTCCACCCCTCGTCTTCCCGCCAATCGCGTGCGTTTTCCCCGAGGGGCGGACATTATATAGAAATGGAGTATGCTTTAAAAAAGTGATAAGGATATAAAGCGAAATTCTGATCAGACAACCTCTGAATGCTATGGGTTTTGTTCGATCCATATGTGTTATATATACATTTCGAATACGAGTACTTAACTTTGTACACTCATTTATGAGGGTGATACAGTTAAGCTTTTCTTTAATATGTGGAGAGTCACCTTTATGTTATGCAAGATCCATAACAGGCTACTATAGTTAGTTCATGTGAAAATACATAGCACTGTCATTTATAATCGTTATAGATTATGGAAACCTATTTATACAATGCTATAGTAGAGACCGGCATATGAACAGTTGCAAAATTGTTACGATATGATGCGGAATTAACATTTTTGCACACATTTCTACTAGTTCGTAACACACCTACAGGAGAACAAAAAATGAGCAAGATATCAACCGGACACTTTTCCATAGAAGACCTGGAAAATGTTCAGATCACTATCGGAAAGATAGTCGGCCTTATCGAGAAGAAGGTGGAGGAAGAGGGTGATGTGGGACCAACTCCCAAACCTGGTGTATCTGCACTCAGGGATTGGGACCATACATTGCTCGCACGTTATCAACCAGTGTACACTCCGGCATGTGACCAGTGTTGCTACTGTACTTTCGGTAAGTGTGACCTTGGAGGGAATAAGGAGGGTGCTTGTGGCATCAATCTGGCAGCTCACCAGTCCCGCGAGTTTTTGCTCAGGGTCATCACTGGCGCTGCGGCTCACTCCGGGCACGGCAGACATCTTCTGCACTATCTTATAGAACGATATGGAGCTGACCACCCCATTGATGTGGGACCATCGAATCTGCTTGCACCCAATGTACAGATGGTGACAGGCATCAAGCCAAAGACCCTCGGTGACCTGGAAGCTGCCATCGAGTATGTAGAGGAACAGCTCACCCAGTTGCTTGCTACCATACACATGGGTCAGGAAGGAGCTGCAATTGATTTTGAATCAAAGGCCATGCATGGCGGTATGCTCGACCACGTAGGTATGGAGATATCGGACCTGGCCCAGATATCGTGTCTTGGGATGCCGAAATCCGACCCTGAGGCCCCCTTGGCTGAAATAGGGATGGGTTGCATCGACTCCAGCAAACCAGTGTTACTGGTCATAGGGCACAATGTGGCAGGTGTTGCCAACATCATAGATTACATGCATGACAATGGTCTATCCGATAAGATAGAGCTTGGAGGTTTGTGCTGTACAGCCATCGATATGACCAGGTATCAGATGGACAAGGGCGGTAAGCCGCATGCGAAGATCGTGGGTACCCTTGCAAAGGAGCTCAAGATGATCCGTTCAGGTATCCCTGATGTGATAATCGTTGATGAGCAGTGTGTCAGGGCAGATGTGCTGGATGAAGCAAAGAGGCTTTCCATACCTGTTATAACCACTAATGAAAAGATCATGTATGGTCTGCGCAACCGTTCAAAGGACAAGATAGATGATGTCATAGAGGACCTTGCCAGCGGTAAGGAACCCGGTGCTCTTATCCTTGACCTTTATATGCTTGGTGAGCTCGCTCCAAAGCTTGTATTAAAGGTCGCTCCCCTCCGTAAGGAGAAAGGCATCAAGGCACTTCCAAGTGAAGAGGAACTTGCAGCCTTGGTCAAAAAGTGTGTCTATTGCGGTTCATGTGAATTCGTATGTCCCAACAGTCTCCCTATAATGGAGGCAATGAAGGCATGTGCTGCGGGTGACCTCTCAAAGTTCGAGGTCTTGCATGACCACTGTGTTGCTTGTGGAAGATGTGACCAGGAATGTCCAAAGGATATCCCTGTACTGGATGTCATTGAGAAAGCATCCCAAAAAGCTATCAGTATGGAAAAGGGCATGGTACGCGCCGGCAGGGGACAGATAAGTGATCCTGAGATCCGTCAGGAAGGTGTGAACCTTGTCATGGGAACAACACCGGGAATCATAGCTCTGGTGGGCTGTTCCAATTACCCTGAAGGTACAAAGGACCTGTATAAGGTCGCAGATGAAATGCTCAAGAGGAACTATATATTGGTCGCATCAGGTTGCTCGGCCATGGACCTTGGAATGTATAAGGATGCAGATGGGAAGACCCTCTATGAGAAGTACCCGGCTAAGTTCTTGGGAGGAAACCTCATCAACGTGGGTTCCTGTGTTTCAAACTCCCATATCAGCGGTACAGCTATCAAGGTGGCAGCTATCTTTGCCCAGCGTAATATCACCGGCAACTATGAGGAGATCGCAGATTATATCATGAACCGTATAGGTGCGGTTGGTGTTGCTTGGGGAGCCTATTCACAAAAGGCAGCCTCTATTGCAACAGGATGCAACCGTCTGGGTATCCCGGTCATTGTAGGACCACATGGTTCAAAGTACAGGAGGGCCCTTATTGGTAAACCCTATGAAGAAGATCACTGGAAGCTCTACGACGCCAGGAATGGTGATGTGTTGCCAATTCCAGCAGCACCCGAGTTCCTGTTGACAACAGTGGAGTCCATCGAGGAGCTCATGCCCATCCTTGCGAAGAACTGTATAAGGCCTTCAGACAACAATATGGGTCGTATGATCAAGCTGACCCATTATATGGAGCTCACTCAGAAGTATCTGGGACACATGCCCGATGACTGGCATAAGTTCGTCAGGATAGAGACCGACCTCCCGCTTGCAAAGCGTGAGGAACTTCTGAAGATACTTGAGAAGGACCACGGATGGGAAATTGACTGGAAGAGGAAGAAGATCCTGTCCGGACCGAAGATGAAGTCCGATGTATCGGCACAGCCAACCAATCTGAAGAGATTGTGCAAGGGGGGATGATCAATGGTGGACACTACAAAGAACACACTCGTGTATACCACATGGGGAAGAAAGACCGCAAAGCCGGTCAACCCTAATGTAGCAGCTAAGATGATATCAAAGGCAAAGCGGCCTCTTCTTATTGCAGGTTCTGAGATAGTCGATAATGAAGTACTTGCACAGAAGGCCCTTGCAATTGCAAAAAAAGGTGTACCTGTTGCAGCAACAGGTCACTCCATCACAGTTTTCAATGGTTCAGGTGTATGTGCGAAGTATATCAATATCCACGCACTCGCCCACTACCTTGGTGATGCTAACTGGACAGGACTGGATGGTCAGGGAGGCTATGATATAATCCTTTTCATGGGTCATAAGCCATACTATCTTGACCAGGTACTATCAGGGTTTAAGAACTTCACAGATCTTAAGACGATAGCTATCGAAAGACATTTCATGCAGAATGCAACCTTGTCCTTTGGTAACCTCAAGCCAGAAGTACATATTGAAGCACTTGACGAATTCATCGAAAATCTTGAAATTAATGTATGATCGGGAGAACTAATCATGTCAAATGAGTTTCCTTTTGAAATCTCTCCTATGTTCGAGGGAGAAAGAATTAGAAAAGAGGGTATGCATGTCGAGCTTGCAGGCCCGAAGTCCAAGGGTTTTGAGCTTGTGCGGGCAGCACCTATGGAGGAGGTCGAAGATGGCAGGTTCACGCTGATAGGACCAGACCTCGCATCAATGGAGGAAGGCTCCAGATATCCCTTTGCAATGATCTATAAGATCGCAGGGGAATTGGTGGAGGCTGACCTTGAGTCCATTGTGGAAAGGAGGAACCACGAGTTCCAGAACTATATCCAGGGTATGATGCATCTTAACCAGAGGGAAGATGTTTGGTTAAGGATAGGCAAGGAAGCCGTTGGAAAGGGTCTGAACTCTTTCAGTTTCATTGCAAAGGCTGTTATGATGCTGTTCAAGAACGAGCTTCCTTTTATAGAGAAAGTAGAAGCTATCTATATCACGGACATGGCCGAGGTGGAAAAACGTATAGATGATGCAAAAGCTGTCTACAAGGCAAGGGATGAGAGGACCCGTGATCTGCATGATGAGGACGTGGATACCTTCTATGGCTGTACCCTGTGCGCATCCTTTGCGCCGACCAATGTTTGTGTGGTTACACCTGACAGGGTATCGCTCTGTGGTGCTATCAACTGGTTCGATGGAAGGGCGGCCGCCAAGGTGGACCCAGAAGGTCCTCAGTTCGCTATACCCAAGGGTGAGGTCATCGATGCCCTGGCCGGAGAGTACACTGGTGTCAACGAGTTTGCAAAGAAGCTTTCAAACGGTGAATATGACCGTATCAAGTTACATGCCTTCCTGGAATCACCCCACACTTCCTGTGGATGCTTTGAGGTAGTAGGTTTCTATATCCCTGAAGTAGACGGTATCGGATGGGTGGACCGTGACTTTACAGGTACTGCACCCAATGGTCTGCAGTTCTCTACAATGGCAGGGCAGACCGGTGGAGGTAAGCAGATAGTGGGCTTTTTGGGAATAGGTGTCAATTACTTCCGTTCCCCTAAGTTCATTCAGGCAGAAGGTGGCTGGAACAGGGTTGTATGGATGCCAAAGATGCTCAAGGACAAGGTGTTCCAGGACATTCCGGAAGATATCCGTGAAAAGATAGCTACCGAGGAAGATGTGAAGGATGTGGAAGCGCTTAGGAAGTTCCTTACGGACAAGGCACACCCGATAGTAGGAAGATGGGTCACTGATGCTCCAGAGGAAGAGGTGGTAGAGGAAGCGCCAGCACCTGCTCAGACCACTCAGGCTGCTCCGTTTGCAGGGTTTGTTGCACCCCAGATGATGCAGATGCCTGCAAACTTCGTGCCAGGTGTGCCGATGTTTGGTACTGGCTCTGGTGGTTCAGGTGGCGTCCGTATAGTCCTTAAGAACGCAAAAGTGAACATTGGTAAGCTGATCGTTAAGAAAGAGGACTAAGAGGTTGTGCTGTGGCCAGGATCATTGCAGTCACAGGTAAGGGAGGGACAGGTAAGACGGCCACGTCGGCCCTTCTTATCCGCCATCTTGCCAGGGGGAACAAGGTCGTCCTTGCAGTGGACGCCGACCCCGATACAAATCTGCCCGAGACCCTGGGATGTGAGGTCGGTAAGACTATAGGAGATATCAAGGAGTTCATGCATACTGAGCGTGACAACCTGCCTCCGGACTCCAACAAAGAGTCTTTGCTCAAGTCCAAGCTCTATGAGATAATAGAGGAGATGCCAAAGTATGATCTGCTCGTAATGGGTAGACCCGAGGGTGCAGGATGTTATTGCTATGTAAATAACATGCTCCGTGGCATCATGGATAAGCTGGTGGACAATTATGATGTCCTCATAATCGATACCGAGGCAGGGCTTGAGCACTTCAGTCGTAGGATATTCCGAAAAGTGGATGACCTTATAGTGGTCACGGATGGTTCCCGCAGGGGACTTCGTACCGCTGAACGTATCCGGGAACTGGTCGATGAGATGGAAACCGATATATCCAATATATATGTTATTGCGAATAAGGTCACGGAAGAGAACCGTGAGACCATTGCTGACACCGCCCGTGAACTTGGACTTAAGCTTGTGGGAATGATACCCACAGATGATATGCTTATCCGCAGGGACCTTGATGGGGATCCGCTCTTTGATCTTCCTGATGACTCCCCTGCGGTCATGGAAGTAGAGAGGATCGCTGCAAAGCTTGGTCTATGATCTGTAGCACAGGATGACTATTTCAGGAGAAGTATTTACGGTGGAACTTATATGACACAGAAAATAAAGTTGGCGCAACTTGCGGAGATGTTGCAGGACCTGAACATTGAGGCCCTTGAAGATGTGAGCATCGAGGGAGACATTGAACTTAATATTAGTGGCGGAGGTGGTGGAGCTTTGAACCCGGCCTTTGGTTATGCCTTGGGTCAGGAGATAGCCCACATTTCCCTGCATCTGGCCAATATTGGCAGGATACTTGGTTTCCCCGCTGAACAGTTATTTGCATCTGCCTATGGTATGGGCGCTATGCCTGCCCAGGCACCGGCATTGCCTACCAGCCCTAAGATACAGGAGCTTTTGGCAGCCAAGTTCGAGGTTGAAAAAATAGGCAACTGGAAGAACCCTATCCAGGAAGTGGTACTTGGTGCCACATCTGCAGATGGTGGTTCCAGGAAGAGCACTGTCACAATTGGTGGCGAGAATGCCCTGCCATACTATTTCGATGCGGCCATGCCTCATCGCAATTACATCACAATGGACGTGTTCGATATGCCCATTGGAATGGCAAAGGCTGTGAAGTCCAATTATGAGGATGTCATCAACGACCCCGCCGAGTGGGCAAAGAAGGTCGTGCGTGACTTCAATGCGGACATGGTCACCATTCACCTTATTTCCACAGACCCCCTTATCAAGGATACTTCCCCCAGGGACGCTGCAAAGGTGGTCGAGGATGTTCTACAGGCTGTGGATGTGCCTATTGTCATAGGCGGCTCAGGAAACCCAGAGAAGGACCCTGCTGTGCTTGAAAAGGCTGCAGAGGCTGCCTCAGGTGAGCGTGTACTACTTGCGTCTGCAAGTCTTAACCTGGACTATGAGAGGATAGCAAAGGCAGCTCTGGAGCACGGTCATGTGGTGCTTTCATGGACACAGCTTGAGATCAATGCCCAGAAGGAGCTTAACAGGAAGCTTATGAAGCAGTGTAAGGTCCCAAGGGATAGTATCGTGATGGACCCAACGACTGCTGCATTGGGCTATGGGCTCGACTATGCCTATACCAACATGGAGCGCATAAGGCTTGCAGGTCTTATGGGTGATGATGAGCTTACTTTCCCGATGTCCTCTGGTACTACAAATGCTTGGGGTGCCCGTGAATCTTGGATGGTCTCATCTCCTCTTGGTCAGGATTCTGACTGGGGTCCCAGGGAATACCGTGGTCCTATATGGGAGATCGTCACAGGTCTTGCACTTTCCCTTGCAGGTAACGATATGTTCATGATGATGCACCCGACATCTGTTCAGGTGCTTAAGGAAATCACCCAGACCCTCTTTGGATCAATTGAGAGGGAAGAGCTGGATATCAGCAACTGGGTCACAGCGGAGGTATAAAACATGAAGATCAACAGCCCGCTTGAAGCTTATAAATATCTGCCCGGTACGAATTGTGGTGTATGTGGCGAGCAGACCTGTATGGCCTTTGCAGCTCGTCTTATAGACAGATCAAAGAAGCTTAGTGAATGTACTCCTATCCTCGAGGAGAAGTTCAAGAAGAAACATGATCAACTGGATGCATTGCTGGCCCCTGAGATCCGCATCGTTGAGATTGGTGTGGGTGAAAAGAGTGTGAGGATAGGTGGCGATGATGTACTTTACCGTCACAGACTTACTTTCTTCAATCAGACCGCCTTTGCCTATGATGTATGGGACAGCATGGATGAAAAGGACCTTGTGGAAAGGGTCAAGAAGATCAATGAATTCAAGAAGTTCTATGTAGGTAGCTTCCTGACCGTGGATATGGTGGCTGTGCGTAGCACAACAAATGACCCGGCAAGGTTTGCATCTGCTGTGAAGAAGGTCCTTGAGAATACGGACCAACCTATCGTCCTATGTTCCTTCAATCCCGATGTGCTCAAGGCTGGTCTTGAGGTTGCAAAGGATAAGAACCCCCTGCTCTATGCAGCAACAAAGGATAACTGGCAGCAGGTGGCAGCACTTGCATTGGAGTACGATGTACCTGTGACGCTCTTTGCACCCAATGACCTTGATCTGCTCAAGTCCATGGCAAAGACATTTGCAGCAATGGGTACTGAGAAGCTTGTGCTCGATCCAGGTACCTTCCCATCTGGTAAGCAACTTAAGACTACATTTACCAACTTCATCAAGTTGCGCCGTGCAGGTATCGACGGTGACCGTGAAATAGCATATCCGCTCATGTCTGTCCCACTTATGGCCTGGATGGTCCATGATGATCCGGTGAGTGCGTCCTACTGGGAGACAGTGGTGGCGTCGGTCTTCACCATCAAGTATGGTGATATCCTGATACTGCACAGCATCGAGCCTTATGCAATGCTTCCAGAGGTCCATATCCGTGATACCATCTACACCGATCCAAGAAAGCCTGTGACCGTGAACCCTGCAATGTACAAGATCGGTTCACCGACCAAGGATTCTCCTGTCATCGTGACCACAAACTTTGCCCTTACCTACTATACTGTTGAGAGTGACATCTCTTCCAACAAGATAGATTGCTTCCTCTGGGCTATCGATACAGATGGTATCGGTGTGGAAGCTGCGGTTGCAGGTGGACAGCTTACGGCTGCAAAGATCAAGAAGGGAATTGAGGATTCCGGCTTCAATATGAAGGAAGACACTTCCCATAACACCATCATACTGCCAGGACTTTCAGCACGTCTCCAGGGTGATGTTGAGGATGAGACCGGCTGTAGGGTGCTCATAGGTCCAGCTGACTCCGGCAGGATCCCAGGATGGCTGGAAAAGAACTGGCCTCCAAAGAAGTAAATTGAGGCTTTGCTCCGTGCTTTACCACGGGGCTTTTTTTCTTTTTTTTAATATTTCATCCTGTTCTTTGTATATGTTGCCCCTTTCCTAGCAACAGGATGTATAATACCAGGGCTATTACCAAGAACACAGAAAATGTCAAGAACATTTGACCATAGCCCACCACAGATGCAAGAAGCCCGGCAGTTATCGAACCCAGGGCAAGTCCCCCGTCAAAACCTGTGAAGAATGTTGCATTTGCAGCTCCTAGTCTGTCCCTTGGAGCAAAGTATATGGCTATCGTATGCAAGCTTGACTGTAGTGCGCCAAGTCCTATTCCATATAGAAAAGCTGCTATAATGAAGAGCCACAATGTATCGGCTTTGTATATGAGGAACATTGCTCCTATGAGTATGATGAAATTTGGATACATTACAGAATTAAATCCAAACCTGTCAATCGCCTTTCCAAACAGTGGTCTGGAAAGTATCATGGCAGCAGCATAGACCAGGAAGAATATTCCAATATGTTCTATCCCACGTTCTATTCCGTATAGAGCAATAAAACCTATCAAAGCACCATAGGTTGTTGCAATAAAGCCCATTATGATACTTGGGCGTATGCAAGTGTTTTCATATGGAGCGAACTTTAGCTTTTCTTTCTTCTCAGTGTTTTTAGGTCTATATTTGTACTTTATGAAAAACGATAGGAGCAAGGCTATTATTGTGGATGCGACCGAGACCTGTGCAACGACTTTAAATCCCACACTTGTCATGAGATATATTCCGATGGTCGGGGCAAGGGCCAGAGAGAGCCCTGTGGATATGCTAAAAAAGCCTATCCCCTCACCCAAGCGCTCCTTTGGGATAAAGTCCGATGCTATGGTGTTACTGGAGGTGCAGGTCATGCCCCAGCCGAATCCGTGTAGTACACAAAATGCAAGTATTATTGCAATTACAGGGAAGTATGCATAGGACATTTCTGCAATGATTATTGCAAGAAAGCCCAATATGAATATATGCTGCCTTCCAAATCTGTCGAGGGCGATACCTGTAATTGGTCGAATTATCAAGGCTGAAAGTGTGATAATGCCAGAAATAAAGCCTACTACCATGTCATCGGCCCCAAGGGACTTCATATGGACGGGCAAAGTAGGAAGCAACTGCTGAAAGCCGTAGAAGATGAAGAAGTTTATCAGGGTGATCTTTATGAAATCTTTAGTCCATATGGATCGACTGTTCTGGGTAACCTTATTAGTGTCCATTTACTTCACGTCTTTCGCTGGCTATATGCATGGGAAATAGTTCGGCTTTGTATTGGTTTAATATCATATAAATTAATCTTTCTTTTGTATTGTGTGTATAATAATATGATATGTTTTGCTCTTAGTTATGTAGTTTTTACTTAAAGCAGTATTCTCAACTAGCTCAATTTGTTAAGAATACAGGCATGTGTTGTTGGTATTAGGTGTTCTATATGGTTCTAGTGTATACATATCATTTGAAATTAGGAGGCTCAGAGCAACCAGCTTATTGTTCTATTTATGCGTGTGCCAAAGTCACATATATAAGTAAACCTATAAAGTAATATTAACTGCCATCTCATCGGAGCTATCTTATGAGCAGACTTGAAGACTTAAAACCCGATGCTTCTGTACGTGGAATTATCCCAAATAGCTTTGTCACTGTCATCAATGTCAAGTGGTTTGGTCAGAATGCAATTGAATTGACATACCGAACACCTGATGGACGCCCCGGTAATATACTCTTATATCGTGATGCAGAATCATCCATTGAAGTGGTACAAGAGGGTAGAGCATGGTGTTTTGATGGTGATGGTGCTATTTTTCGCTTAGTATCGGAAGCACATAGGATACATCTTGCTCATTTGTTTGATCCAGTCCTTGCGGTGCATAGTTCTGTTGTTGATCCACTTCCACACCAAATAACAGCGGTCTATGATACAATGTTACCGCGCCAGCCCCTTAGGTTCTTGCTTGCCGATGACCCGGGGGCAGGTAAGACCATCATGGCAGGTTTGCTGATGAAGGAACTTATTGTAAGGGGTGACCTTCAGCGATGCCTTGTAGTATGTCCTGGGAGTCTTGCTGAGCAATGGCAGGATGAACTGCAGCAACGATTCCAGTTACCCTTTGAGATAATGACAAATGATAAACTTGAGGCAGCACGTACAGGTAACTGGTTCAGTGAAAATAATCTTGTAATTGCACGGCTTGATAAGCTTTCACGCAATGAGAATGTGCAAGAAAAACTTAAAGTGCCAGAATGCCATTGGGACCTTGTGATATGCGATGAGGCACATAAAATGTCTGCAAGCTTTTTTGGCGGAGATATACATTATACAAAACGATACAAGCTTGGACAGTTGTTATCTTCTGTAACACGACATTTTCTTCTTATGACGGCAACACCTCACAATGGCAAAGAAGAGGACTTCCAGCTTTTCATGGCACTGCTGGATGGAGATAGATTTGAAGGGCGTTTTCGTGATGGCGCACATGCAGTGGATGTATCTGATCTAATGCGGCGTATGGTAAAGGAGAATTTATATAAATTTGATGGAACACCACTTTTTCCAGAGCGTATTGCATATACTGTTCCATATAAGCTATCTAACTTGGAAGCACAATTATACAAAGAGGTCACAGGGTATGTCCGTGAGGAGTTCAATCGTGCTGAGGCTCTCCAGAATGGAAAACGCACGGGTGCTGTTGGTTTTGCTTTGACCATTCTGCAGCGCCGTTTGGCATCCTCTCCGGAGGCCATTGCTAAATCGCTTGAGAACCGCAAAAAACGTCTTGAAAGCCTATTGAAGGAATTGGAGCTCTTACAACGCGGAGGTCCGGTCAAACCGTTAATGGATCTTAACTCATTTGATGTGGATGATATAGATGAGTTGGATGATATTCCAGATGTGGAGCGTGCAAAAGCTGAGGAAGAGGTTCTTGATCAGGCAACAGCCTCAGTTAGTCTTGAAGAGCTTCGGGCTGAGATCGCTACCTTAAAGAGGCTTGAAAAACTTGCCGAGTCTGTGCGTTCAAGTGGTGAAGATACAAAGTGGAGGGAGCTATCAAGCCTGCTTATGGAAATATTTGCTCCCCCACGTGAAGGTAAGCTTACAGAAAATCAAGCTCATTGCGGGTCAAGGGATATGCAGAAACACAAAGCTTCTCCAAATCAGAAGCTTGTGATCTTTACTGAACATCGGGCTACATTGGATTATCTTGAAAAACGAATCAGTACTCTTTTGGGTAGTGAGGAGGCTGTGGTTACTATTCATGGTAGTAAGGGTCGAGAGGAGCGGCTAAAAACACAGGAGATCTTTAAGCATGATCCAAATGTAAAGGTCTTGATCGCAACTGATGCAGCGGGTGAAGGTATTAACTTGCAGCGTGCCCATCTTATGATCAATTATGACCTTCCATGGAATCCTAATAGAATTGAACAAAGATTTGGGCGTATCCATCGTATTGGTCAGACCGAGGTGTGTTATCTCTGGAATCTTGTGGCTGAGGAGACAAGAGAGGGTGATGTTTACCTAGCCTTACTTGAGAAACTGGAGCAAGCAAGGACGGCTCTTGGTGGTCAAGTCTTTGATGTGCTGGGCAAACTTCAATTCAATGGTAAGCCTTTGCGGGAGCTTTTGATCGAGGCTATCCGATATGCTGAGCTTCCAGAGGTTCGTGAGCGCTTAACAAAAGTAGTAGCTGATGCCTTTGACCGTGAGCATTTGCAGGATCTTTTGGATGAGAGGGCACTGGTACATGATAATATGGATGTAAGTCGTGTGCAGCGCATCCGGGAGGATATGGAAAGAGCTGAAGCAAGAAGACTTCAGCCACATTATATTGAGTCGTTTTTTTTGGAGGCTTTCCGGAGGCTGGGTGGAAATGCTATTCAAAGGGAAGCAAAGCGTTATGAGATCAAAAACGTGCCTGCATCTATCCGAAATAGAGATAGGCTCATAGGTATAGGTGAGCCGGTGCTTCAACGATATGAGCGCATTACTTTTGAGAAGTCTTTGATTGCAGCTTCAGGTAAGCCCCTTGCAGCCTTTATATGCCCCGGGCATCCTTTGCTTTCTTCTATCATCGATATTATTCTGGAGCAGCACCGGGATGTTTTGCGGTCTGGAAGTATTCTTGTGGATGAGAAGGACATGGGTATTGAACCGCGTTTGCTTTTCTATCTGGAGCATTCGGTGCAAGATGCCAGCCTTACTAGTCGTGGTGAGCAACGGGTGATATCTAAACGTATGCTTTATGTTGAGATGGATAAAGAATCTAAAACAAAGCATCTTCAGTATGCTCCATACCTTGATTACCGACCCTTGGCAAGTGATGAACCAGATATTAGGAATATTCTTGCACAGCCTGAGTGCGCTTGGATAGATACAGATCTTGAGCAAGAGGTGTATGGGTACGCCATTGCCAATGTTGTGCCAGAACATATTACTGAAGTACGTGAGCGCAAGCTAAAGATCTTAGATAAAACTGAAATAGAAGTTAAAGCGCGGCTCACTAAGGAAATAACATACTGGGACAGCCGTTCTATAGATTTGAAGGATAAGGAACAGGCGGGTAAAACTAATGCGAAGTTGAATTCAGATGAGGCAAGGAAACGTGCAGATGATCTTGAAGGACGTCTGAGGAGGCGTATGAATGAAATAGAAAAAGAGAAACAGATATCAGCACTGCCTCCTCTGGTGATTGGTAGTTCTTTGCTTATTCCCATTGGTCTTATCCGCAAGATCATGGGTGTTGCTGTGGTGGACGATCCCAGTGCTGTGGATACTCAAGCGGCAGGAGCACGTGCCCGCGAAATTGTTATGGATTTGGAGCGAGGTCTTGGTTTTGAGCCTGTTGACCGTGAGTTTGAAAAGCTGGGCTATGATATTGAAAGTCGGATACCAGATAGTGGTAGACTGCGTTTTATCGAGGTAAAAGGTCGTGTCTCTGGTGCAAAGAGCATTACTGTCACAAGGAATGAGGTCCTCTATTCCTTAAATAAGCCTGAGGACCATATTCTTGCTATTGTGGAGTTTATGCCCGATAATTCTCATAAGGTGCATTATCTGCGTGCACCTTTTTCACGAGAGCCAGATTTTGGTGTTACCAGTGTGAACTATGACTTTTCGGAGCTCTTGAAAAAAGCTGAGTTGCCAAGCTGAAGGATATGTTTTATCAATGGTGTTTTTGACCGGCATCCGAGAGCTTATTGTGGGTAAAGGAGATGCCGGTCATTAATATTTGTTTTTTGGGCTTGTGAATATTTATTAGGCGGGGCGGCGGGGCGTGCGCGCGCGTTTTGTCCGGTGCACGGGAGTGCTTAGGGGATATGGGGGATGTACTGGAATTTGACAGATGGCACATGTGCCTAAATATTAGAATAGTGGCGGGCGGGCATGCGTGTTTTGACCGGTGCATGGGGGTTGCTTGTGTGAGAAGGGCGATGCATTGTCTAATTATTGGACGGGCGGTGAGTCGGGTTTTTGGTCTACATTTATTCAATATTGTATTTACTCAATTTCCAATCTCATCTATTGGGATAAACTTGTCTTTTTCCTCAAGACGTCTGTACATTCTATCCATTAATTCTTCAGTATTGACCTTATCCATCAAGTGTTCAAGAATATCACTATTGTTCTCCCTTTTTTGCTCATTGCTTTCAAGTCTGTCTTTTATCGTTTTTGTGGTTGCTATATTTGTTGTTGCATTGTTTGCCATATGCTCTTCCTTTATCGGGTGTAGCTTATCAAATGTTGAGTGCCTTATAATGCGATATAACTAAATTATACGTGGATAAGGTGGGAATAGTATTTCCGTTCTTGATAGCAATAATCAGAGTATTATTTTTCAGTCAAAAAGTGTAGCATATTTCATCCAAGAGCTTCTATGATCATCTTTTTGTTTGTTGCACCAATCCTTGCTACTCCCTTTCTTTCAAGTACAATTATGTTTGGCATATCTGAGAACTGGTCTTTAAAGTGCTTACTTGAAACCATTATTATTTTTGTCATGTAGCTTGGAATGGTGAACCAGTTTTTAGACATCAGATAATTTATATAGTGAATTGGCAACAGCATAATGATAATATCAGCTTTATTGGCATATTCTGCCATTTTTGATGAAAAACATGTTCTATTGTCCAGTTCTTTCAGTGCCTCGATGTCGTTGATATTTGATACGTATGGCACTATTAGTTCATTTTCATCTAGAAGACCGTATCTCCCTGATATTATATGTAGTGATACACATGCCTGTTCTGCTAACTGTTCCTTGAATTCACGTACTTCTGTGAACATCCCTGTAAACATTTTTATCGCAGGTCTTATGTATTCTTTCAAAATATCCCGATATTGTTCTTCATGTTCCATATTGTTTGCTGGTAAAGGTAATGTATTTTCAGCAAGTATCGCAAGGATATTTTTGTCATTTTCAATATGCTTGCCCCTTCCTTGTGTTTTTTTCCACATCTTTATTTCAGGTAGCTTCACTCCGGATTCATCGGTGAATATAACTATTTTCATCTGTGTCAGATTACATCCTATATTTATAAGGATAACCATGGATGCGGATAAGATCGTCTAATCAGAAATAGGATAAAATGAGCCAATTAAACAGTCTCGAATGAAAAAGTATTTTGTGTAGCAAAGCTTAAATATTGTTCTCTCATATAGAATATTATACAGGTAAAACCAGTAAGGCAAGTGTACAATGATGTGCACGCACAACAGTCCTTACTGGTACTGGTCATTTTCTGTTTTGTCCCACAAATTGGTATGTTTTACATCAATTGTTAGTTGTTTTAGGTAATTGTCTTTCCCATGTTCGTACTTTTGAAATGCGACCCATGCGAGGATATCTGCAAATTGCAACCCACTCCAAGCATGTGATTCACTGTGGTTTATTTCTATTTTTCCTAGAGAGCAGTATTCTTTAAGTTTTATTTCAAAATATTTGTCAAAATCATCTCGTTGCGCTTTCTTTGTTTTTGACTTATCGATCCGGATCACGACATCACAGTTTTTTAAGCCTATATTCTTTGCTATAAAGCCAGCAACGTAGTTATAAAGTTTGTTTTTGTCACTCTTCAAATATGGGCTATAACATTTTTCCTTTTCCAGTATAACATATATCACCTTTGCTTCTTTTACTCCATTCAACTTTTTGATCATATGCATTATGATTTCAGGGCTGGAACGGTTGGCTTTGATTTCGTTTGCCTTACTTAATTCTTTTTTGAACTTGTTCCTCCTCATATTCTTAATAATATTATCAAGTAGTGCTATGTCTTTTACAATTAAAGCTGAGAATATCAGATACTTTGATTGTGAACCCAGATCACCGCTTTCGTCAATGTACAAATAAAACATAATGAATATAAAAAATGATTATACTATATATTCTATTGTGTAACATGCACATGACTCATTCTTTTAGATTTCATCGCATCAAACAACTGTCACTTACCCACTTCCACACGAAAGAGTTAATACAAAATGAACCCTAACCCCTCACATCTATATCCCAAAGGACTTGCAAGCATGAAAAAGAAACTCATTGAAGTCGCCCTCCCTCTTGAAGCCATAAACAAAGCTTCTGCCCGTGAGAAATCCATCCGCCACGGTCACCCCAGCACCCTGCACCTCTGGTGGGCACGCCGCCCCCTTGCAGCTGCACGTGCTGTAATTTTCTCACAAATGGTGGACGACCCCTCAGGTCACCCCGAGCTCTTCCCCACAGAGGAGGCTCAAAACAAAGAGCGTGAGCGCCTATTCAAGCTTATTGAAGACATGGTAGTTTGGGAAAACAGCACCAATGAGGACATATTAAACCAAGCACGCGACGAAATATGGAAGAGCTGGCGCATTACCTGTGCCGAAAACCGCGAGCACCCCGAAGCCGCCAAGCTTTTCAACCCCAACAAGCTCCCAGAGTTCCACGACCCCTTTGCCGGCGGTGGCTCGATCCCCCTTGAAGCACAGCGCTTAGGTCTAATATCCCACGCATCCGACCTAAACCCAGTTGCTGTCCTCATCAACAAAGCCATGATAGAGATCCCGCCAAAATTTGCCAACCGTCCCCCCATAAATCCCGAATCAAAAAAACAATCCTCCCTTGCCAACGGAGGCTCCCCCGGCGCAAAAGGGCTTGCAGAAGACGTGCGCTATTATGGTCAATGGATGCGCGATGAAGCAGAAAAGCGCATCGGTCAATTCTATCCCAAAATCCTCATCACCCCCGAAATGACTACAGAGCGCCCCGACCTTCTCCCCTATCTTGGTAAAGAGCTCACCATCATCGCTTGGCTCTGGGCACGCACCGTAAAAAGTCCAAACCCCGCCTTCAATGAAGTCCATGTCCCCCTTGCCAGCACTTTCATGCTTTCCACCAAAGCCGGCAAGGAAGCCTATATTGTCCCTGTAATCGATGGCAAGAATTATCACTTCACTGTAAAAGTAGG
>CAZBJM010000020.1:26080-27442 GCA_964492225.1 uncultured Methanosarcinales archaeon | reverse complement strand
TATTTGCCGTGTCAAATATTCCAATGGCAATGCTCTACTACACAGAATTTAAACATCAGCTGAGCCAAAAGAGAAAAGACCTGAGGATAGCAACCATCTATAGCTTCAGCGCCAATGAAGATGACCCCGAGGATGGTATGCCAGACGAGGGCTTTGACACAGAAAGTCTTGACAAAAGCTCACGGGATTTTCTAGAATCCGCTATATCTGACTATAATGCAAACTTTGGTGTAAGCTTTGGCACAAGCTCTGATAAATTCCAAAACTACTATAAAGACATCTCCATGCGCGTCAAGAACCGCGAAATAGACCTGCTCATCGTTGTGAATATGTTTCTCACAGGCTTTGATGCAAGCACTCTTAATACGCTCTGGGTAGACAAGAACCTAAAACAACACGGTCTACTCCAAGCCTTCTCACGCACAAACCGCATACTTAACAGCGTGAAGACCTATGGCAACATCGTATGCTTCCGCGACCTCAAAAAAGCCACCGACGATGCAATTTCCTTATTCGGTAACAAGGACTCAGGCGGCATTGTCCTGCTTAAGACATATAATGAGTATTACAATGGCTATGAAGAAAAGGGTGAACACAAAGCCGGCTATGTCGACCATATAAATGATCTGGTCGAAAGATTCCCAGTAGGTCAGATAATCGTCGGCGAGGAAGCGCAAAAGGAGTTTGTGCGGCTATATGGCACTATACTCAAGCTTCGAAACATTCTATCTGCCTTTGATGAGTTTGAAGGCAATGAGATACTCCCCGAGCGGGATTTCCAAGATTATCAGAGTGTGTACATTGACATCTACCATGAAACACGCAAAGGCTTGGACAATAGCAAAGAGAACATCAATAATGATATCGTTTTTGAGCTTGAGCTCATCCGGCAGATCGAGGTCAATATCGATTATATCCTGATGCTTGTGGAAAAATACCATGCCTCCAACTGCACGGACAAAAGTATATTGACCACAATAAACAGGGCAGTGAACTCCAGCATGCAGCTTAGAAGTAAAAAAGAGCTCATCAACCAATTCATTGCCGGTGTGAACACTTCCACAAGAGTTGACGAGGATTGGCGCGATTTTGTGCACGAAAAGAAGGAAGAAGAACTTGCATCAATTATCGAGACCGAGGGGCTCAAGCCAAACGAAGCACGACGTTTTATTGATAACTCATTCCGCGATGGGGTATTTCGATCCACAGGAGGGGACATAGATAAGATAATGCCAGCTGTATCGCGGTTCAAAGGCAACAGAACTGAAAGGAAAGGCGATATCATTGAAAAGCTCAAAGCGTTTTTTGATAAATACTTTGGGATTGCTTGATCCATTGCGTATGTGCACCTTTACCGTATGC
>CAZBJM010000020.1:0-25980 GCA_964492225.1 uncultured Methanosarcinales archaeon | reverse complement strand
GTAAGCATCACATAACTAAGTGGGGCTGTAATGAATACACCAACACCAAATGCGATCAATCCTGCAAATGCAGTCAAAGCAACGAGTATCTGCAAACCGATCGTAAAAAGAATGTTATTCTTAAATATGTAAAAACTTTCTTTTATTGCCTCAATAGCTCCGTATCTTCTCATAACATACAATGGCATCATATACGTTAAGCCAAGCATAAAGGCCATATATGCAATGTACAGTATAGCCACAAGCCCGAAACTGCATATGGTCACTAGGTCTGTCGATATAACTCCAATCACGCCTATAATGAATAAACTCAATAGCATTCCAATACCATATAATATTACAGATACAATTACCAATACTATTAACAATATCCAACTTCTTAAAAAGTTTCCATTCCTGAATCCTTCAAAAACATCCTCAACAGCAACTGGCTCAGAGCGTGCTGTTTTAACCGTCATATGGAAAATACCATATAATAAAGGAGGTGTAGTGATTATTAAAGTACTACCTATAACGTATACTATAAGTGCTATTACATATGCTATTAAAGAGTCTTTTATATTATTCCATGATTCACTAAATATTTGACCATAACCCATAAAACCACAACCAATTTTTTTCAAAAGATTTACATGTTGTGACATGTAGCAATAGCTAATATACTTATCGATTTTGTTTTGAAATTTTTTTATGAACTTTGGCATAAATGCAACTCACATTCTGCAGTATTTAAAAACTGCAAATGTTGCCCCGTCTCCCTTTACTATATCGAACCCCTCTATCAGATATTAGCACACCGAGGCACGATCCTAGTATATCGCTCCCGTATGCCGGTCAAAATCGCGCGCATGGCAGCCTTGGCCCCGTCTCAATTAACGAAACCGGCACCGCTTTCTATCAGATATTAGTGTTCCACGGTCAGTTCCAATATACTACCATTCCACCGTCGGTCAAAATGCGTGCCACATCTTCTTCTCCTCAAATTATACTTTCATTGGTTTTAGATAAAAGCACATGCATACGACAACACGCGTGGCTTTAACAATTATGCACATGTGCCCTCAAACATTTGACAGAAAGGTCCAAATTTTATAAAAAATGGGGGGACAGTTCATCGTTAAAAACATCTGGAAGCCTAAGATATAAGTTAATGTTATAATAAAAAAGAGATTGAATGTGGAAGTATAAAAAAATAAGAGAGTAAATAATTATTTACTCTTTTAAGTTTGTTGCTTTCTACTGAGCCAAAACTATCATCATCTTATTTATCTATAGACTTACGTCTACTTTTTCTTCGAAGGAAATGGGTTATATTTTTTTCTACCATCGCCTGTCATTATTTTATTCATTTTTCCAGTAGCTGTCTTAGGACCTTTAATATTCTCAAATGGATTTGTGCTGAATAATCCTTTACTAGTTTTCTTTACCATATAATATCACCTACTAACAATTGTTAATACTACTATATAATAATTTGTCTCTGAAATTACATTTTGTTGCCTTAATTTACAGCAAATATCATTTTTTATATCATATGAGGTATCATTTTCATTGACATTAATAACAACAGCAATCATTTTTTGATAGTAATTTGCATAATCAGTTATCTGATTAAATAGTTCCTTCTTAACTTGTACACCATTTCTATGAACTTTTAATTCAATTCCTATGTTGTCATTAACTGAAAAATCAACCCTATGTCTTCCATTTTTTGATTCGTATTTTATTTCATATCCGTATCGTTCTCTTAAAATCCCAAAAGCTTGAAACAAATCATCCTGATAATCTTTTTCAATTTTATTTTTACCATATCTAAGATTTACTTCATTTTCTAAAAAATCGATTACATTCCTAAAGTCGCTATTAACGTTTGTTTGCATTATACTTTCAGAAGAGTAATAGAAATCTCTGTTTATATTTTTTTGTAGTGGAGTATGCGACATAGACTGAAAATTATCACCTATCATAAATCTTGATATGATTAAAATGAGCAAACTAAAACCAATGAGATATGAAATGGGCATTAAATCCATGGCAATCTCCATTTCATATATATCCAAGTATTAGCGCAGTTTTGTATAATACCCAACCTAGTACCATTAAAACAAAAATTAAACGAAATGCTTCAACTACTTTAGCTACTTGACTCATATTTTCACCATTGTTCATATTATGTAATTTTTATAATATTGACCAAACATTTACTCTTTTTACTTTGTATCTTTTCGATTGAACCAAAACCTGCAACAATTTATTCATTTTTAGCAACTGTCTCATAATTCGTATATTCAAAAATAGATTTATACCTATTTTTTCTCTGAGGGAAATGGTTTAAATTTTTTCCTACCATCACCAGCTAGTATTTTATTCATTTTTCCAACACCTTTCTTAGGACCTTTTGGATTCGCAAATGGATTTGTTTCAAATAAACCCTTACTAGTTTTTTTCACCATATTATATCACATACTAACATGTGTTGTTACATACATATAATAGTTTTGCTTCAAAAGTATGTTTTATTGCTATTATTGTATATATATACAATCCACCTTGTTCTCGAAAAACACCAAAAGCCTGAAACGAATCATCCTGGTAATTCTTTTCAATCTTATTTTCCAACTTCCTTTCCGACTTCCTACTCATGCATAATATTTTCTGGTGCTTCTGGCATATGTCAAAGTATCTTCAAAGCAAGCAGGCTTTTCTATCACCTATCTGGCGCGCACGTGAAAGCTGTTGGCGGTACTTGTTTTTTTTTGATTATGTGCCCCACATTTTTCGATAGTTGTCAAACTTAGCTTAGAAGATAGCTGGCTGGTCACCAAATCAGCATCTACAGTTAAGGTGTCACCAACATTAGTAAAAGCTGTAGGAGTGTTTAGTTCTTGTTAATTGAACCGGGTGCTGGGTACATGTATCAATATAGTATATTCCACTGAATTAGAAAAAACGAAGGGCAGCGCCTGGCATAATATCAGGGAACGACGCATAGTATCACACGCGCGCGCACGACCCAACACCCGTTTCTAACCCCCCTCCCTCCCCCCTCGAACATATCATACGCACAGGGACGCGGACAAAACTGCTGGACACACGTGGGCATGTGACAAAGATAGTAGCACGCCTTGTTCCACAAAAAAATGTCCTTATATCTTAAAATCATCTTCTATAGGACTTGTCATATATTCTATTCCATAACATCCCTCATTTCCTCCATGATAAGGTTCTATCATTTCAATAATGGAGATCTCTTAAAATAGCCTGGTTGCTATTGGGCATTACGGTATATCTTAAATACAATCATAACCATCAGTAATATTTATGCAACTTCCCACGCCTGATGAGCTAAAACAGAAAAGGATGGAGCTTGGCTTGACCCAGAGCGATCTGGCAAAGCGCGCAGGCGTCAGTCAACCCCTGATAGCGCGCATCGAATCCGGTGATGTGGACCCGCGCCTGTCTACACTTAGGAAGATAATAGAGGTCTTTGGAGAAGCTGAAAGGGATGAGATACAGGTGGTCAGCATAATGAACACCAATGTCATATCAGTATCTCCTGAAGAACTGGTCGATGCTGCAGTACAAATGATGGGAAAATATCACATTTCCCAGATACCTGTCATAGCAGGCGGGATACCTGTTGGGAGCATTTCCGAAGAAATGATAATACGATCCCTGACAGATAAAAAGAAATCGGCGGTATCGCACACTATAATAAGGGAGATGATGGGTGACCCATTCCCCACGGTCTCTCCAAATGCTGATATCAAAGTAATATCCCATCTTCTTGAAAAGAACCCTGCTGTTTTGGTACTTGAAAAGGGAAAAGTGGCAGGAGTTGTCACCAAACATGATGTGATGCAACTACTCAAGGAATAAATAGAAAATATAGAATATTAACTAATAAATAGTAAAAGGGTATTAATGACAAGTCACTCATATCCTGTCAAATCATCTTCGGTCAGGATTATATAATAGGCTCACGTAATCAGGCAGATATCGGCCAAAGGATGCAGAGTGTAACCCTTGATATCCCAATTACATTGACCGCGAACTTTCACTACATATATCGGGAAACTTACTGTCAGGAAATCAATAGAGGAGATCCGTATGGAATTAGAAGATACATTGCTTATGATGCCGGGCCCTGTTCCAGTGGCACCACGTGTACTGAGGGCTATGTCAAAGCCCATGATCAACCACAGAGGCTCAGAATTCGCAGCTGTTTTCGATGACTGCCGTGCCATAATGGCCGACGTCTTCAAGACAAAGAACGATATCCTTATCATCAGTGGTTCTGGAACCGCTGCCATGGAAGCTGCTGTAGGATGCACGACCGGCAGTCAGGATACTGTAGTTGCACTGGAGAACGGTAAGTTTGGTGAGAGGTTCAAGAACATTGCTTCAAGATACGGCAAGGTCAATGCGGTCAAAGTGGATTGGGGTCTCTCCTTTGATCTTGATGCTATCGAACAAGAGCTGGAAAAAGGCGCAAAGGCACTCACCCTTGTGCACAATGAGACATCTGCCGGTATCCTCAATCCTGCAAAGGAGATAGGCAAGCTCACAAAAAAGCATGATGCACTCTTTATAATGGATGGTATCACCTCCATTGGCGGAGATGATGTAAAGTTGGATGAATGGGGTGTGGACATAGCCGTTACAGGCTCACAGAAATGTCTGGCGGCCCCTCCTGGTCTTTCCATGGTATCGGTCAGTGAACGTGCCTTTGAGGTAATGGGATCCATGGAAAAATTGCCCTACTATCTGGACCTCAAGGCCCACAAGAAGAGCGCAGACAAATCACAGACACCATACACACCAGCTGTACCATTGTTCTTTGCACTGCAGGAATCCCTACATATCATCAAAGAAGAGGGCATGGAGGCAAGGATCAAGCGCCATGTGAAGGAAGGGACAGCGATGCGGGCAGCCATGTCGGCCTTGGGGATAGAGATGTTCCCGCAGCTTGCCAGAGGTTCAGCATATTCCAACACGGTCTCTGCAATGAAAGCTCCAGGTGGCATCAACGGTGATGATATCAAGAAGGACATGAAGGCTAGGGGTGTGTTGATAACCGGGGGTCAGGACCATCTTGCCGGCAAGATCTTCAGGATAGGTAATATGGGCAATGTAATGCCACGGGATATCATGCTTACCATCCAGCAACTTGAGCTGGTGCTCAGGAAGAGGGGTGTAATATCTGAACTGGGTGCAGGTCAGGAAGCTGCAAGCCAGGTGTTCGATAGCGCTTGAAGTACTTATACACATTGAGGATGAACAGCTCATAAAAGGTAAATATGCCAACCATCGGAATTGTTGATACGACCTTTGCACGCTTCAATATGGGAAAGGCTGCTGTGGATGAGATCCAAAAGCACGTTTCTGCGAAGATAATCAGACGTACTGTCCCGGGTGTCAAGGACCTGCCTGTGGCGGCCAAGAAACTATTGGAGGAGGAGGCTTGTGATATTGTCATGGCCCTTGGTATGCCTGGCTCAAAGCCTACTGATAAGGTCTGCGCCCACGAGGCATCCACTGGTATAATACAAGCACAGCTTATGACCAATAAGCACATAATAGAGGTATTTGTCCACGAGGATGAAGCAAAGGATGCAAAGGAGCTCTCATTCCTGATGGAGCAGCGATCCAGGGAGCACGCCCTCAATGTGATAAAGATGCTGTTCAAGCCGGAACAGATGATCAAAGAAGCAGGGACGGGCCAACGTCAAGGATTTGACGATGTTGGACCTGCAAGGATATGACCTGCTGTTTAACTTATTATTGGTGATCGATTATGACCATACGATTGGGATTTGTAATAGCTGAATTCAATAGGGACCTCACCTATCAAATGGAATTGCTTGGTGAGGAACACGCAAAGTTCCTTGGGGCAGAGGTTGTGGCAAAGATATTGGTGCCAGGTGTCTATGACATGCCTCTTGCTATCAAGAAGATGTGCGCAAGAACAGATATTGATGCTGTAGTGACCATGGGAAGTGTCATTGAAGGCGCAACCGAGCATGATGAGATAGTGGTCCAGCATGCTGCAAGAAAGATAACGGACCTATCCCTGGAATTCAATAAACCGGTGACCCTTGGGATAGCAGGACCAGGTATGACCAGAATGGAAGCGCACGAGCGTCTCGATTATGGAAAGCGTGCTGTAGAGGCCGCTGTAAAACTCGTGCAGCGCTTGTAACAGAACAAAGGACAAGGGTAGGACTTTCCATGGCATCCTCAAGGTTAAAGAGATTGGAAGAATCTGCAACCATAAAAGTGGCCAATATGGCTAACAAATTAAGGCAGCAGGGTGTGGATGTGATCAGTTTCAGTCTAGGTGAACCTGATTTTGATACTCCTGAACATATATGTGATGCTGCTGCAGATGCAATGTATCGTGGTGAGACGCATTATTCCCCTTCGGCGGGCATCCCTGATCTCAGGGAAGCTATAGCTGAAAAGCTCCGGGTGGAGAACAAGCTCGATGTGAAAAGTTCTGATGTCATTGTGACACCAGGTGCAAAGCAAGCGATCTTTGAATTCATGCTGACCGTCCTGGATGATGGCGATGAGGCCATTCTCTTTGATCCGGCATGGGTTTCCTATGACGCAGCTGTCAAATTCGCAGGTGCAAACCCTGTCTGGGTGCCCACTGATGCCACCGATGGGTTCAAACCTCAGAACTTGGAAGAATATATAAATGAAAAGACCAGGGTCATCGTCGTCAACAGCCCCGGTAATCCCACAGGTGCTGTTTATGATAAACAGACCCTAAAGAATATCGCAGACCTGGCCATCGACCATGATCTGCTTGTACTATCCGATGAGATCTATGAGAAAATAATCTATGACAAAGCACACCTGAGCATTGGGTCCATGGAGGGCATGCGGGACCGCACCATCACAGTGAATGGCTTTTCCAAGGCCTATGCCATGACGGGCTGGAGATTGGGTTATGTATGTGCGAGACCGGATATATTCGAAGGTATGCTCAAGATACAATCCCATTCTATCAGTAATACAAGCACCTTTGTACAGTATGGGGGCATCGCAGCCCTGGAAGGGCCTCAGGAGCCTATGCACGCAATGGTCAAAGAGTTCAGGGCAAGACGGGACCTGCTTGTAAATGGGCTCAATGCTATTGGAATTAAATGTCAGATGCCCGGTGGTGCCTTTTACGCCTTTGCAGACGTAAGTGAGTTTGGAAATGGTGATAAGATAGCTGAGAAGTTATTGATGGATGCTCATGTTGCAGTGACCAGTGGTTCGGCCTTTGGTGAAAGTGGTCGTGACTTCATACGTTTATCCTATGCAACATCCATAGAACGCATAAAAGAAGGGCTTGCAAGGATCGAAGATGCTCTTATCTGAGGTCCTTTTCTTTTTTTACTAAGAAGTGACGTTTTGATCAATAGCCGGATATCGGTCAGAACGCGCGTGGGCACACGTGGTCGGGTTCAAGATATACTAATTGCTATTTCTTTGTGATATTTTACGGATTATCTTTCCGCTACTACATAATGGACATGTCCAGTATTCACTTATGCGCACGACCTTGGCATCAAGACCACGTTTTTGCAATTCTGTCCCAAGGCCTTCCGGGTCGAAGGTCTGATCATATCCAAGTGCTATTATATCAGGCTGTATCTCTCTTATGGGCTCGAATATATCTTTTTCACTTCCCAATACTGCCTTGTCCACTATCCTGAGCGCATTGACCATTGCAAGTCTTTGTTCGTCAGGGATGACCGGTTCGGGTTTATGGCGGATCATGGATGTCCGTGCGACTATTACGTAAAGCTCATCACCAAGTTCACGTGCCTTGCTAAGATAGAATATATGTCCTGGATGAAGTATATCAAAAGTTCCGGTTGCAAGCACTCTTACCAAAGGTTCCACCTGGTCATTTAATTAGTATTATATTAATCCTAAAAGTTTTGGCTTTTTAAAAAAATGAATGACCCGAATGGTCATTTTTTTAGCACACCGACCTGTTCATAGTTATCTAGGGCTTCATTTCCATGTGGTGCATCATTATCCAGGGATTCTGTCAGGTCAATACCTGCTTCATGAGCTCCCATATGTTCTCCTTCATCCCAGAAATCGCTGTCTGTGATGTCATATACTTTACCTGCATAGACCACATAGGCCCTCTGTCCCTTCTTACCATTGAATTTTGCTACTTCTTCTAGTGTGAATTCTTTCATTTCCTCACCAGCTACTCATCTTCTTTTTAGTTTAATAGGCTTTTGGATGGATTTGATCCTACCCATCACAATGTCCAACTCTCACTTTTTTCCATCATCAATTCCTTCATAGAAGCATAACATTTCTGGAATATCCTCTGGTTTCCCGGTATCTCAAGCACCTCAAAATCAAATATCTCTGCGAACTCTTCTATCTTCTCATTGAAGTTTTCTGTATACATAAGACCAGTGTTAACCTTTGCAACCCTTTTGTAACCTGTGATCTCATGCATGTTCCGGAGTAGTTCAACAGACCTATTCGGATCATCCTGTTCCACTCGCATGATCTCCCTCCAGGAATGGGCATACATTGGTGTGAACAGGTATGTACCCTGACTAGTAAGGCTCTTAAGGACCCTGAGATATTCTTCCCCACCGCCAAGGCTTGCACCAATGCAATCATCCACTATCCTTTTTTCATCCCTCAGTATCCTCACAGGACAGACCTTCTCCTGCTGCCTGAAGTCCTCTTCCACTTTATCGAGAACATTACCACAAAGTCCATAGAAGAGCAGTATCCCATCAGAGTACTGTGTGAGTTGTTCGATCTTATCATATACTCCGATCTTTAGTTTCTTAGGTAGCTCATGTAAGGCAAGTTCTACCAGGTATATCAATACTGTAAAACTTCCAATATCCTTATTTTCATGGACGAGGCCAAGTCTTTCAGGTGGAAGCAAGGTATACTGCAGACCAGATGCATCTAATTTTGTCACCAGCTCTTTTTCTTCGTTGTTCGTTACAACAAATATATCACTGACCAAAAGGTCTTTTTCAAGTAGGTAGACTATTTCATCCTGCAATACTTTGCATGCTATTATCGTCATAACTGGCATGGACCACACCTTCGAATATATTGCTGAAAGCACAAATGATCCTAAACTATATGTAGGTGAGTATTGTGCATCCACGCATCGACATGAGGTTGCCTGATCAGAATTTCGTTTTATGTTCTAATCGTTTTTTTTAAGCACACTCCATTTTTCACGTTATTTTATATAATGTCCCACCCATCGGGAAAAACGCGCGCGACTGGCGGTGAGTCGGAGGTTGGTGCAAAAAAGTGCCGCATCTTTCGTAATAGATCTAGTACACGTTTATTGTTTACTGGTCATCTGATCAGAAATTGGGGAAATACGAGTTAATTAGACAAACTCGACATAGCATTTTATTTTAAAAAGAAAAATTATATATTATGACCTCGTATACCTTGCTGTCATCGTTAACTGCTATAGTTACATGGTCCATCTAACTCTCACTTTTTTGGTGAAAATATGTCATATATCTATGATGAAAAAAAGAATCTCTTGCAGCTCAATGGGCTCACACTCCCTCTGGATGACCTGGTGCAAAACCTGGTGGGTACTTGCAGTACATGTACTGCCGATGTTGTGAGCCTCAGCTATCATCGGGATGGTGATAAGAAGGTGGTTGCTGCTAAATGTACTTCTTGTGGGTCCTTATATGTGATCCTCTATGACGATGACTGGAACTGGCTTGCTGAACATCTCCTGCAGGACTCTCATATTGGTCCCGTGAAGCAAGATGGTCCTACTTCGATGGAAAATGTTAGTCCTTCTGCTGAATTGCTCCTTTTGGAGTCCATTCCGATGTTAAAGCTGGAATCCGTGTTCACACAAGCTGAGATCAAAACATTGTATGCAAAAGCCAGTGGTAAAAAGCATGTCCGGCAGTACCTCCATCGCGCTAGAAAAAAATATCCAGTATTTGGAGAGCTCTTTGGAATCTATTTGAATATTTAGTAAATATAGTTATTCCAACAATGTCATATTTTTTGTAATGTGTATTCTACTACACTGTCTAATATTTTTATGATAAATTACCTAATAGTGAATGCGTATATTATATTATATACATTAAACAATCTTACGTGTATAATTTATAATGTAATTTTTATCTGTGACTAAATCCTAAAGTTACATTTAAAAATAATAATAGTTACAGTTAAAACATATATAAAAATATGAGTTTACAAATTTACTAAATAATTTTAGTATAATCTGTTACTTTTAAAAAATGTTGGTATACAATTTCAAGTCATTTTTGAAAAATGGTGCATATGGATCATTGATATAAATAAAGTCCTGTAAGAGTTAAGTATTATTATGAGCTAAAGGCGTATAGTGTTTATAGCACTCACCTTATTTTTATAAATCTATATTTATATATTATAATCTAGTTTGTTTAGTGTAGTAGTTCCAATCTAAAAACCATGTGATACTTATAGCCTAGAATTCCAAAATGGTATAATTTAGTAAATTTCTTGCTTTACTGCTTTTAGAAGTCTAGCATCCTTCTTTTCTAGAGTGCCATTTCTGAGAGGATTCACGCAGCGTGAATTTGTTCATCTAAGACTGGTTCCATATCTTATTACAAAGACTATAGTAATAGATAGTCTTTTGAAGGGGGATATGTGTTATTCCCATACTTTTAGCTGGTTAATGGGGCGGTGGTCGGTTGAAAGTGCCTTATTCTTATAGTGTATGTAATCAATAGGTTTAGTAAAACTCACAAAAACGACGAGGTATTCTTTTCATTCCTATTGTATATGTAATAACAGGTGGTTCTTTTTGTAGGTGAACCCTATGGACACTTCGGATGTAATGTTCTTATTCAAATGTTGGTGTTTTTTCAATAGGAGTTAGGTTTATTCTACCTAATAAAGCATGAGGATCGATAAAAATATAAGAACTATCTAAAACATTTGCCTATACGAATCATGGTCTTTTTATCACGGATGGTATAGACCATTCAATCCGAATCCTATATTATAAAAATATGCTTATTTATTTAACCTACGAAATATTATATGGTTACATCATATTTTATTTATTTTAACTTTGTTTTATTTAATACATCGAATATAATTAATATTATACCTAGTATAATGTATATATTAAAATATGCTAATCGGTAAATATGTACTCCATAATGTAGATGTTCAAGTGTATAATTTAAATGTATCTTCTTTTAGTTACATTTAAAACACACTAAATTATATAAGCAGTTTTAATAATTTACTATACATATATGATGAGTATTATACACCATAATTAATAGTATACTTACTTGTAAATTAATATATGTACATTATTGCTCTATGTGTAATTCTTATTTTTTATATTTTTTTTTATCTATAACTATATATTATTCACGTCAACTTTTAAAATTATATACGTATATGAATGTTTATAATCTCAAGTTGTTTGGTCTATACTAAACACTCCAAGTCGCATATTATAAAAATAGTTGAATAAAAAAACCACACCCTCGAATGGGCTATATTTACTTATAATCGATACATATATATTGTTAATCTATACTATATAGTATATCAATATAATTTATACTTTACATATAATATCGATTAAATATATCTTCTTTGTATTAATATGCCTATAATATATTCATGTGATAAAAATATTCAAATACCCATTCTATATTGATATATTCATTACATTTTCAGTTGTGAAGCTTTATAAAAACTGAGACTTCCTTTGCTCATAAAAATGAAGGGTCGATCGTTCTAAGCTACCTTGCTTAAAACAATCGATCGACGGATTGACGAACAGTGTACTATATGCTCAGGTAGCACCTGTGCCGCCATCTATTCGTATAACTTGTCCTACTATATGATCAGCTTTATCTGAGGCCAGGAAGTATATCAGATCCGCAACTTCTGCACTCTCTGCATAACGTCCCTGGGGAATTCGTCCGGTCATTGCTGATCTTATTTCAGAAGTGTCTCCGCCCTTTGCCAGGGTATTTTCAATAGAACGCATCATTCTGGTATTGACTGCACCTGGGGCAACGCCATTGACACGCACGCCAGAACCTATTGCCTCAAGGGCCGCACATTTTGTGAAGCCAAGCACAGCATGCTTGGAAGAGACATAACTGCTCAAACCTGGGCCTCCTCCAAAACTGCCTTCTGATGCCATATTTATAATGGAGCCTGATGATGACATATGTGGAAGTGCATACTTTGTAGTATAGAAGACCCCAAATAGGTTGATACTGATCACTTTGATGAATTCCTCAGAACTTATATCTTTAATGAAGGCACCATTTCCTTCGTAGCCAGCATTATTGACCAATACATCGATGTGACCAAAACGCTTCACAGCCTCAGCTACCATGTTTTGTACCTCAAGCTCTTTGGATACATCAGCAACAATACCAAGGACATCCTTTGAGGGGAGTTTAAGTTCTGAAAGCAAAGTGTCCAGTTTTTCCTGTCTGGTAGACTGCACTACCAATTTTGCACCATCCCGGGCAAACACTTTGCATATTGCATTTCCCAAGCCGCCAGTGGCACCTGTGATCATTACTACTTTATCCTTGAACATATACATCCTCCAAAATGATTTGAGTATCTGCCTTAAGCAGACCTGTTATATAGTTTGCTGTATTTATTTTTATAATTGGCGCCCATACTTATATAGTTGTACTAATATGATGAGCACATGGATAAAAAGCGACTGCTAGTTTATTTGACCGTGTTCCTCACAACAGGCCTCTCCACCGCTGTGGTACCTGTGCTACCTGAGATCGCTGCTGTGGGCCACGGGGGTCGAGGAGCCCTCTCAGCCAGTCTTTTGTTTTCCGGGTATTACATAGGAGCTTTGCTTACCATGATACCTTTTGGAATGCTTTCTGACCGTTACGACCATTTAAAACTTGTTCTATTATCTATCTTGCTTAACCTAGCATCTGGTTTAATGCTTCTTCTTAGTGATAGTATCACAATACTTGTAGCAGCAAGATTGGCAGGGGGTCTTGCCTGCGGAGCCTTCTTCCCAGTGGCATATGTGATACTGGCAGACTACGATGCAAGGAGCAGATACTTGGGAGAGTTCAACTTTCTGCTTAATGCAGGACTTGCCTCTGGAGCTGCATTGGCAGGTTATATGGCAGCCTGGCACATAAGGGGCAGCATCCTCCTGTTCACAATATTGGCAGCACTGAACCTTCTTATCTTTATAGTGGTACCTGACAGGACGCCCAAAAAAGTGAGAGTTAAGACCTGGGATAAAGAAAAGGTCACGATCCTTGGTATTGCAGGTCATTTTGTGAATAGCTCATACATACGTATATGGGTCATATCGTTCCTGATCTTTGGGATCAGTGGCTTACTTAATTCACATTATGCCAACTATAGTCAGGACACTCTAAGCAAGACCATGCTAGGGCTAGCCATTGCTGCAATGTACATGAGTGCAATGTTTACAAATATCATTGTTGGGCGTCTGGGTATACATTATAGTTCCCTGATCAGGGCAGGGGTGACCGCTGCAGCATGTGGCATGCTATTGACATTCCTGCAACCTTTGGCAGGTTTTGCCCTCATTGGTATGGGGTCTGGGTTGGCCATGCTAGGTTTACCGGTGGCTGTTGCCAATACTAATATAGATAGAGGGCTTGCAATGGGTATGTTCAATACCAGTACCTATGCAGGTATGGGCCTCATGCCTCTCATTGCTGGTCTTTTCATTAGTAGTATCGGCTTTGAGAAAGTTATGGTCGCATGTGCTATCATAGTTTTGTCCTCATTGCTATTCAAAGACAGGCTGCCGATGAAAAAAAGTGAGAGTTGATGGTCTTACTTGGACCCCTCTCCCTCATGCAGTTGGGCATCAAGCACAAAAGCAGGCCACTTTGATAGCTACGGAGGCTGTCTAATTGGCTCATTTTACCGAATTCCGATCAACGACCGTAAATAATAAACACAGGCTGCATCTAGATAAAAAAACGCGGCACTATTTGAGGTAAAAATGGGCCTGCCGGGCACACGCGCGCGTTTTTCCCGAGGGTCGGACCTATTATCAGAATTAAAGTGAAATTCTGGTCAGACGATCTAAGGTATGTCCTTCCTATGATGAACGAAGCTTTTATTAACAGTTGTACTGTTCCAGCTATAACAATACCATGACAAAACGAGCTGTTGTTGTGACCACTGCAAAAGCAGAAGCAGTAAGGAATGAGCTTTTGGACAGAGGGTTGATAGACCATGACAGGAAGATAAAGGCCATTTGCAATAATGGAGAAAAGCTGCTTGAGATACCTGTTATCTGTAATGTGGATGGCATGGATACGATAGAGCAATCTGACCCTGAATACTATAGGAAGTCCCCTTCTCTACTAGAACTTTTGAAGGGAAGCATAGCCGAAGAGCTCCTCTATCTTATACCCTCAGGCTGGCAGATCCTTGGAAAAATAATCGTGGTCAGTATAGATGAGCGTATCGAAGATCACAGATCACTGATAGCAAGTAAACTGCTTGAGATATACCCACAGTGCCATACAGTTGTACGTGACCGTGGTATAGAGGGACAGCTTCGGCAACCTCAAAGGGAGCTGCTCATTGGAACAGATACAAAGACCATCCATAAGGAGAATGGTTGCTATTTTAGTCTCGATGTTACAAAGGTCATGTTCTCAAAAGGTAACCTTTATGAAAAGCGCACAATGAGCACAGTAGGAAAAGGAGAGGTCATTGTGGATATGTTTGCTGGTATTGGTTATTTCACCATTCCTATTGCTGTACACGGAAAGCCTTCAAAGGTATATGCAATTGAATTGAATCCCGAATCCTTTGAATATCTCGTGGAGAACATAGCTCTTAATAAAGTAGAGCATATTGTGCAGGCATTGCAGGGAGACTGTACATTTTGCACACCACAGGGCATTGCAGACAGGGTGCTGATGGGCTATGTGGGTACAACACACAAATACCTGGAATATGGTATCAGGGCAATAAAAAGCTCAGGCGGGGTACTACATTATCATGAGACCACACCTGAAAGCCTCATTTTTGAGCGCCCGGTTTCCCGTATCATGGAGGCTGCAACGCTTGAAGGGCGGAAGGCCACTATCAAGGATTGTCGCAAGGTGAAGAAATATTCTCCAGGTGTGTGGCATGTGGTAGTAGATGCATGGATACAGTAAGAACATCTTGATTGGATACAGATGCATCTAATATGACATGTTCCTCCGGGGTCCAGGCCACCTCAGCCACATTTGTATCAATATTGTTGTGCTTCGTTGAAAAGGTCGGAATTGATGATATTGTTGAAACCTATCACTTTTGTCCATTCTTGTTTTTGGAATATCGACTGGAAACATATCCCTATGACAAGCTTGTTCTCTGCTCCTTCCTGGACCTTGGCAATTATTTCATTTACCTTTGCAGCATCTTCACCTATCTTTGGCATAGCAAGTCCACCAAAGAGCACAACAGTATCTGCGTGGAAGTCCACTGCTTCTCCAAGCTGCATACCAAGAGGTGTGGCAATGACAGACCTTGTGTCAGCCAAGCGGATGCCAGGTATGAACTTCATATCTGTTATCTTTTCTCTGACCACATAGGCCATAAGTTCAGCAAAGGGCGTGCAGAAACCTGCAGAACCTATAAAGGCAATGCTCTTCGAATCCTTTACAAGTCCTCTGAATGTTGTAAGCTGCCCGTTTATACCTTCTGATGTATTAATTATCTTCATGCTTAACCTTCTTATTCATTTCACTTTCAAGTGTCCTTGTGACTATCTTCATTGCACACAGGTCGCCACACATGGAACATGCGTCACTGCTACTGACCCTACTCTCCCTGATGTGCCTTGCCCGCTCTCCATCAAGAGCAAGACTGTATTGTGTCTCCCAGTCCAGGTCCTTTCTGGCCCTTGCCATCCGGTCGTCTATAGCTCTCGCCCGCTCCCTCTGACCCTCTTTACAAAGGTCGGCGGCATGGGCAGCTATCTTCGTGACCACTGTGCCCTCCCGGATATCCTCACTTGTTGGCAGGGCAAGGTGTTCTGCTGGGGTGGTCATGCATAGGAAATCTGCACCACACATACCTGCAAAGCTACCTCCAATAGCTGCGGTGATATGATCATAACCGGGAGCAATGTCTGTGACCAGAGGACCAAGCAGATATAATGGAGCATCATCGCATAAATGTTTCATCCCCTTTACACTGAGCTCTATCTCGTCCATAGGCACATGCCCCGGACCTTCGACAAAGCATTGCACATTAGCTGCCCGGGTCCTTTTCACCAGTTCTCCCAATGTGATATATTCCATAAAGGATGGCCTGTCCGAGGCATCATTGATGCAACCAGGCCGCATACCATCACCTAGACTGATGGCCATATCATATTCATAGGCTATCTCCAGCAGGTAATCATACTCAGCATAGAATGGGTTCTCAGCATCATTGTGCAACATCCATGCAAAAGTGAAGGAACCTCCCCTGCTGACAATATTGGTGATACGGTCGCTTTTCTTCATGCGTTCTATGGAGTTGAGATTGACACCGGCATGTATCGTGACAAAGTCCACTCCATCCTTTGCATGCTTGAGCACAGCCTTGAACATGTCATCGCTGCTCATATCCACAACAGTTTTCCTAGCAGATGCTGCCTGGTACATGGGAACGGAACCAATAGGCAATTCAACTGCATCCATTATCTTCTTTCTGATAAGGTCAAGGTCTCCTCCAGTGGAAAGGTCCATCAGGGCATCTGCACCATATTTCTGTGCAGTCCTTGCTTTTTCCACCTCCTCCTCGATATTGATGTGATCCCTGGAAGTGCCTATGTTTGCATTCACCTTTGTGCTCAGATATTTTCCTATACCTATGAGCCGAGAACTTCGCTGCTTGTTGTTTGGGATCGTGATGCTTCCCTTTGCAATGCATGAACAAATGGTCCTGGCCTCAAGTCCCTCATTTCTGGCAACTATCTCCATTTCAGGAGTGATGATCCCTTTTTTTGCATCTTCCATTAATGTCATTATTGTTTCCACGTTTTCCTGTTTTTGCATGGTGCATGTACCTTGCAGATACATAAATGTGTCTCTTTGTTAGTCTCAAGACCTCAAATGTATAAATTATAATAATAAGTTCTCTATCTGCTCACTTTTTCTGATGCTTTTGGCATTGGTCAAATATCGTCATGGCGGGTGTTCATGTAGCTGGGACCATGGTGCGGCATTCTGCGCGCGCGTGAAATTGATGGAGCTGTCGCTTGAATGTTTCGGGCTTGGGCCATGTGAACATATAGCAGAACATACCTGCGGAAAGAAAGTTATATCGGACTACTTTTATATTAGGAGAACATACGAGCAGGCATGTCCATTGTCGTATTCACGGAAAAGAACAAAGCAGCATCACAGATCGCTGGTATCCTGAGCGAAGGAGGGTTTAACCGAGCCTCCATGGAAGGCATTCCGGTCTACGACTTCAAAAAGAATGGAAAGGAATGGAGGATAATGGGGCTTTCCGGGCACATCATGGGATATGATTTTCCCCCGGAGCTCAATAACTGGCGCAGCTGTGACCCGGCCCTGCTCCTGGATACAGACCCGGTAAAGAGTGTTACCAAACAAGCCTTCGAAGGAGCAATTACCATACTCTCTCGTAATGCAGAGAAAATAATCCTTGCATGTGACTTTGACAGGGAAGGAGAGAATATCGGTTTTGAAGCTGGCTCCCTTGCTGAGAAGGTATCCAATGCACCAATTAAAAGGGCGCGTTTCTCATCCTTGTCTGAGCGGGAGATCAAAAATGCATTTGATGATCTTGTAGAGCCGAATAAGAATTTGGCAATGTCTGCCGAAGCACGCCAGATACTGGACCTTAAGATGGGTGCAGCCTTTACTCGTTTCCTCACCCTTGCGGTTCAGCAGAAAGCACGTACTAAAGACGTGATCTCCATTGGGCCTTGTCAGACCCCCACCTGCGGTTTTGTGTATGAGCGGGAGAAGCTCATCCGAGATTTCAAGTCAAAGGACTTCTGGAAGATTGAGGCTATTTTCAATCATTCAGGGACCGATATCACAGGCACACACCGTAGTGGTCATATCCACGACAAGGTCAAGGCCGATGAGATATATGGTAGGATCAAAGGCAGCAAAAAAGGCATACTGACAAAGAAGACTGTAAAGGAGGCCATAACAAATCCCCCCTATCCGCTGAACACTACCGAGTTCCTGAAGCGCGCCTCTCGTTTCCTTGATATCAGTCCTGAGGTCGCCCTTGAGATCGCAGAGCAGCTATATCTGTCTGGTTTTACAAGCTATCCTAGGACCGAGACCAACAAATATGCCGATGATTTTGATTTTCAGAGCAAGGTGCTGAGCTTTGCCTCAGGGGATTACCGAGAATATGCACTTTCCATACTTTCAAAACCACCCATCACATGCAGGAATGGTACCCGGGATGGCCAGGACCATCCACCCATATACCCCATACGTGCAGCCACCAGGGCCGATGTTGAAAAGAATGTCCGCATAGCTGATGCCTGGAAGGTATATGATATGGTCGTCAGGCATTTCCTTGCTAACTTGATGCCTCCCGCTATTGCCGAGAAGACACACCTTGAGATAAGTATCAAAGACGAGATATTCGATGCTACAGGCTCTGTGATGAAGGATGCGGGCTGGCTGGCCGTATATCCCTTTGAGACCAAGAACGATAAATATCTGCCAGATATTGCTTTGCATGCAGAGCTAGATGTAAAGAAACTGAGCAATACCAAATCCCAGACAAGCCCTCCAAAGAGATTGACGGAGTCAGAGCTGCTGACCCTTATGGATAAACATGGCATTGGGACAAAGGCAACAGCTCCTTCCCATATAGAGACAAATAAAAAACGTGGTTATTTTGAAACAAAGGGAAAGACCATCGTGATACTTGAAACCGGTTTCACGCTTATGGAAGCCCTGGACTCGTCAGTCCCGATCCTTGTGAAACCTGCTATCCGTGCTCGTATAGAAGCGCTCATCCAGGATGTGGAGGATGGCAAAAAAAGCTTTGAGCAAGCACTTGAAGAAGGTCTGGTATTGATAAAGGATATGTATGCACATCTTCTGGCCAATAAGGAACAGATTGTCAGAAAGATGGCAGGGACCATAACAGATGAGCTGGTAGCCGCTGATAAGAAGAACTTCATCGGACAATGCCCGGAATGTGGCAGGATGCTACATATGATAAAGACCGAGAAGGGTCGTTTTGTTGGCTGTAGTGGCTATCCCGATTGCAAGAGAACATATCCTTTGCCAAAGGAAGGGGCACTTACAGTGGTCAGATCAAAGCAGTGTAAGGTGGAAGGTGTTGCTGTTTTGAAGGTGGCTTCAAAGTACTTTTGGTCTGTTGGTGTTGGACCATGCTTCAAATGTGAACACGAGAAGTTATGCTATCCTCCGGATATTGTCGGCCCATGCCAAAAATGTGATGGTTCTATGTTCATCCTGGCAATGAAGGATAAACGTTTCCTTGCCTGTACCAATAGATGTGGCTATACACGCCCTCTCCCCAAAGAAGGCAAACTCACCCTGGGCAAAGTATGCGAACACTGTGGATGGAAATTATTGGACATTAAGGAAAAAGATAAAGAAATCCGTAGTTTCTGTGCAAATCATGGCTGTGCATCCAGGAGCATTAAATAGATGATTGGAATAGTTTGTTCAATTGTTCTGACCAATATCTGATATTGATGTCCGCGCCTCGGGAAGAACGCGCGCGATTGGCGGCGAGCCGGGGGTTGGATTGTAAAGAGGGGGCGCGTCTTTCGTTATAGATCTAGTACGCGTTTATTGTTAATTGATCATCTGATCAGAAATGGGGGAAATATGAGCTAATAAGACGATCTCTAAAGGTAAAAAATTGTGGTCCGTAAATATTAACAAGTATAATTGATTTCGCCTTATGTAAAGTATCATTGATTATGCCAGTTATGAGGCAAATATTTAAATATAAGGGATACATTCTACAAATCAGAGACGAAGAATAGATCAAAATATATCATTTATATTTATCACGATCAGAAGCCTTAATGATCAAGTGCGGATCATAAGCTACCTCATTTCTCCCAATCCTTCTCTTCGTCTCCTTGCCTCCATAATATCCTACAATGCCTTATGCCTTTCTTTGAGCCTATACCCATTCACAGGCATATGATTCCGCGTAACATATCTCTTTTTGCTCTTTTCTGGATGAGCTGTTCCCTTCTTCTGCCGGATGACCTATTGCTAATATTGCCATAAGTTCCAAAGATTCGGGGCAACTAAGAATCAAGTTAACTTTATCTTTGTTGTTCAGGATCTCTCCTAGCCAGACAGCTCCAAGCCCTATTTCACAACAGGCAAGTAGCATGTTCTGTATGGCTGCACCCACGGCTTGCAGGTCCTTTGTCCTGTTGTACATCAGAGGTGTATCCATGTATACTGCTATTAGCAAAGGTGCCTGGCGCATGATATGTCCATATTTGGTGTATCCTGCTATCTTTTCTATGCTTTCCCTCTTCTGTATGACTATGAACTTCCATGGTTGATTGTTCATTCCCGATGGTGCCCATCTGCCAGCTTCCAGTATCCTGTGGATATCTTCCATGGGAACTTCAGCTTCTGTATATCTTCGTATGCTCCTTCTTGAGACTATGGTGTCTATAATGCCTATACTTGTGGTATTTTCAGTTATTTTATCTGTCATTTTGATCACTTGTTCCTATATCAACAAAAGCAGGCTTCATCAAGATTAAAGAACGCATGCTGCTGTTCTTTATCTATAAATATGAGCTCATTTTAGCAGTTCAAACTCGGGCTCCATGGGCATGCGCGCGTTTTTCCCGATGGTCGGACTTGTTTTCTGAATGCACGTGAAAATAGAGTATGCTGAAAAAAGGCAAAGCACATATAGTGAGATACTGCTTAGACAGCCTCAAAAAAATAGAAAAAAATAAGCATCAGAATAGATGCTTACTTCTCATTGAGGGCACTGTTGAGCCAAGGCATCTTAGCCCTTATCTGCCGGCCTATTACTTCTACTGGGTGCTCCCTGTCCATCCTTTCCATGGCTGTGAGCACTGGCCTGTTGGCCTTGCCTTCAAGTACGAACTCTTTGGCGAACTCACCATTGCGTATCCTGTCCAGGGCCTCATACATAGCTTCTCTGGAGACTTCGTTAATTACCTTTGGACCAACGGTCATACCGCCGTATTCTGCAGTATTGGATACTGAGTACCACATCTTCTCGAGTCCGCCTTCGTGGATAAGGTCAACTATGAGCTTAAGTTCATGGCATGTCTCAAAATATGCGATCTCAGGCTGATATCCAGCTTCAGTGAGCACTTCAAAGGACATCTTGATAAGGGATGCGACTCCTCCACACAGGTCGACCTGTTCACCGAAAAGGTCGGTCTCGGTCTCCTCACCAAATGTGGTCTCATATACTCCGGCACGTGTGCATCCAACACCCTTTGCATGTGCGAGTGCCAGTTTCTTTGCATTGCCTGTGGCATCCTGGTAGATAGCAATAAGACCAGGTACGCCTGCGCCATCCTTAAAGGTCCTTCTGACCAGGTGGCCGGGGCTCTTGGGTGCTACCATATAGACATCGATATCCTTTCTTGGGACTATCTGATTGAAGTGGATGTTGAAGCCGTGGGAGAACACAATGGCCTTGCCTGCTTTAAGTCCTGGTTCAATTTCAGCATAGTAGACCTGGGATTGGGTCTCATCTGGCAGGAGGATCTGAATGATATCGGCAGCCTTTGCCGCCTCTGCCACTGTCATGACCTTCAATCCATCATCTTCAGCCTGTTTCCAGCGCCTGCTATCCTTCCTCAGACCAACTATAACATCAAGTCCTGAATCATGTAGGTTCTGTGCCTGAGCATGTCCCTGACTACCATAACCCATAACTGCTATCTTCTTACCTTTCAATACCTTAAGGTCTGCATCATTATCGTAATACATCTCTGCCATTATCTAACCTCTTTGAACGTCAACCGCGAACTGATCAGTGCAAACTCTACTGACATCATTATGACTTATACTATAAGTTGTTATAGATGCATGAATGTATATTAGGCTTGCTGACCAGCTTAGCTCATTATCAGCTTGAAGCTCCCTTTGCTCCTCTTCTTAGGGCTATCTTACCTGTCCTTGCCATCTCCTTTATTCCAAAAGGACGCAAAAGCTGTTCAATAGCCTCTATCTTGGTCTCATCGCCTGTGACCTCGACTATCATTGATTTCTGGGATACGTCAATTATCCTTGCACGGAATATGTCAACTATCTGCATTATCTCAGACCTGTTACCTGCATCTGAGCTCACCTTGAACAATGCCATCTCCCTTTCAACCGTATCCTCGGCCTTGAGGTCTGTCACCCGGATAACATCGATAAGCTTGTTGAGCTGTTTTGTAACCTGCTCCAGTACTTCTTCTTCTCCCCTGACGACAATGGTCATGCGGGAAATGCTGGGGTCTTCAGTGACCCCTACTGTCAGACTATCGATATTGTATCCTCTCCTTGCGAACATACCAGCGACCCTTGCAAGTACACCGTGTTTGTTCTCAACCAGGACTGAAAGTGTGTGCCTCATGCTTATTCCTCCAGATCGAGTATCTCATTGATAGCAGCACCAGCAGGTACCATAGGTGAGACATTCTCTTCACATTCGACAATGAAGTCTATCAACACTGGTCTGCCTGAAGCCTTTGCCTGCTCAAGTGCCTGGCTCACTTCACTGCATTTTGTGACCCTTATTCCCAGGGCACCATAGGCATCTGCAAGTTTGACAAAGTCGACACTGTTCCTGATACAGGTCGATGAATATCGTTTCTCATAGAATATCTCCTGCCACTGTCTGACCATACCTAGGAAACCATTATTGAAAATAGCTATAATGACAGGTATATCGTTTTGCACGACAGTTGCCAGTTCCTGTGAGTTCATCTGGAAGGAACCGTCACCTGAAATAAGCACCACGGTCTTATCAGGCATTGCTACCTTTGCACCTATGGCCGCAGGGAATCCATAGCCCATTGTGCCAAGCCCGCCGGATGAGATAAAGGTCCTGGGTTCGACATACTTGAAGTATTGTGCAGCCCACATCTGATGTTGACCGACATCCGTCACTATGATGGCATCGGGACAGATCTTGTTGATCTGCTCGACGATATATTGGGGTTTTATATCATCCTTGCATGCCGCTCCAAGATAATAAAGTGGATACTGCTTTTTCCATTCATCCACGGTCTTGAGCCACTCATCGGAATCCGCCTTGGTGGCATACTTGAGCATATGTGTAAGGATCCACTTTGCATCCCCGACAATGGGTATGTCAACTTTGACGTTCTTTGATATCTCTGCTGGGTCTATATCAATATGGATGACCTTCGCACCGGATGCAAAGGCTTTTACCTTCCCTGTGACCCTGTCATCGAACCTTGCACCTATTGCAATGAGAAGATCAGCTCCCTGAATGGAATAGTTGGCATATTTTGTACCATGCATGCCTGGCATTCCCAGGAAAAGTTCATGGTCACCCGGAAAAGCCCCCATGCCGGTAAGGGTGGTGGTCACAGGTGCCTGTATCTTTTCTGCAAATGCCTTAAGCTCACCAGCTGCATTGGCACTGATGACCCCACCACCTGCATATATAACAGGCCTCTTGGACAGACCTATCTCCATAGCAGCCTTCTTTATCTGCTGCAAGTTACCTTGGTATGTAGGGTTATAGCTCCTCAGCTCTACCTTTTCAGGGTAGTGGAAATCGATCATATGTGTTGTGATATCCTTTGGAAGGTCAATGAGCACAGGCCCAGGCCTCCCGGTGGATGCGATATGGAAAGCCTCTTTTATGATCCGGGGAAGTTCCCTTGCATCCTGTACCAAGTAGTTATGCTTGGTAATTGGCATCGTTATGCCGGTGATGTTCGCTTCCTGGAAGGCATCGTTGCCAATAAGTGAGCTGGATACCTGTCCGGTCAGTGCCACCATGGGTATCGAATCCATGTATGCGTTAGCTATACCTGTAACAAGGTTGGTCGCCCCCGGTCCTGAAGTTGCAAGGCATACTCCCGTCTTACCGGTAGCTCTGGCATAGCCTTCTGCAGCATGGGCAGCAGCCTGCTCGTGTCTTACCAATATATGCCTGATCCTGGAGTTATACAGTTCATCATATAAAGGAAGCAAAGCTCCTCCGGGATATCCAAAGATCGTATCGACCCCCTCCCTGTACAGACTTTCGATAATGGCCCTTGCCCCTGTCATTTTTGCATTTACTTCGGTCATAAAGGTCCTCTGATGGATAATAGTATTCTATGGTCTCTTTGTTTATAATGGATGTACGTTTTCATATAAGACGGTTGATACCGTTGAGATAGGCTTCCACTGATGCCATGACAATATCGGTACGTGCTCCCCTGGATGTCACCATCTTTCCGTCCTTGGAAAGCTTTACCAGCACTTCTACCAGTGCATCGGTACCACCGGTAATGGCTTCCACATTGTACTCCTCGAGTTCCACATCCCCCATGCTCTGCACACCTTTTTTGATACCGCCAAGTATTGCATCCACAGGTCCGTCACCAACACATGCCACAACCACTTCTTCCCCATCCACCTTCATTATAACAGAAGCTGTTGGAGTTACCTTGTTACCTGAAATGACAGTATATTCTTCAAGTACTACCTTTGCTTCCTTATGGATGTTGAGCACGGCCTCTGCAATGGTATGCAGGTCTGCATCTGTCACTTTCTTTCCACGGTCTCCAAGGGACTTGACCCTGTTCAATATCTCATGCAACTGTGCATCATCAACGCTAAGCCCCATCTCCCTCAAAGCAAGTGTGACAGAACTTTTACCTGCGTGCTTACCAAGTACTATCTTACGCTCCCGGCCAATGACCTCTGGTCTGATGGGCTCGTATACCGAGGTATCGGCCAGCAGTCCATGTACGTGGATACCTGCCTCGTGGGTGAATGCATTACCACCAACAAGGGATTTATTGGGAGCCACGGGGATACCTGTACGTCTGCTCACAAGCCGTGAGACCTTGAAGATCTCTTTTGTATTGATGCTGGTCTTTTGTTTGTACAACCATTCTATTGCCATTACCACTTCTTCAAGGGATGTATTGCCTGACCGCTCACCAATTCCATTTATGGTGACATGTGCCTGCTTTGCTCCCCCTCTGAGAGCTGCCAGGGTATTTGCGGTACCAAGACCAAAATCATTATGACAGTGTATACTTAAAGGAGCGCTTACCGATGAAGCAAGGTCTTTGAACAAGGCCTCTGTCCGTTCGGGAACAAGCAGCCCGACAGTATCACAGAAACAGAGCCTGTCAGCACCTGCCGAGATCCCATCCTGGTATATGGCCTTGAGAAAATCGACATCTGCCCTTGAGGCGTCCTCTCCGCTCAGTTCTACGATAAGGCCATGCTCCTTGGCATATTCCGTGGTCTCAATGGCCATCTGCCTTACAGTATCCCTGTCCTTGCGTAACTTTACAGTGATATGCAGGTCTGACACCGGCGCTACAAGATGGATGGAATCCACATTGCTTTCCAGGGCAAAGTCCACGTCCTGTTTCATTATCCTGCAATAACTGCATATCTCAGCGTTCAACCCCTCAGCTACCACAGCTCTTATGGATTCACGTTCACCCTCGGATGTAATGGCAGAACCTGCCTCTATCACATCCACACCCAGCTCATCCAGCTTTATGGCAATGTCTACCTTATCTCTGCTACCGAGTGCAACTCCTGGTGTCTGTTCTCCATCCCTGAGAGTTGTGTCTAAAAACCGGACATCTTTAAAGAATATAATCCCTCACACTAATGTTGTCTGTTCTAATAACAGCGGTAGAGGGATATACGGAAGTGCTATATATTGCTGACGACCACTTAATGGATCTTCGGT
>CAZBJM010000019.1:0-28112 GCA_964492225.1 uncultured Methanosarcinales archaeon | reverse complement strand
ATGCTTTAAAAAAGCGATAAGAACATAAAGCGAAATTCTGGTCAGACAAGCTCGGTGTGAGTTCCCAATAGCTGGAGCCTAGGACAATAGATCGGTATACATGTCATTTTTTTGAGTTCTCATCTTAGCAGGTTTGTTGGCATACCCGCATGCCTGTGAGGACCAGTGCTATAAAATATGAACTTCAATTAGGTAACTATATATGCTATGTACAACAGGAACCAAAGTATTATAAAGCGTCAATTGAAAGTATAGGTCCACTGAAGTACATCCTGTGTCATTGATATATGTGAGGATCTTGGAGATATTATGCATCTCATAGTAGCAGAAAAACATATTGCAGCAAAAAGGATAGCAGGCATCCTTTCCCAGGACAAGCTCAAACAGGTAAGGGTAAGTGGGGTGGATACCTATGAGTTTGGTACCGGTGAGGAAAAAAAGATATTCATCGGCCTGAGTGGACACATTGTCAAGCTGGACTTTCCCAAGGCATACAACAACTGGCAAAAGGTTGAGGCCAAAGAGCTCATTGATGCCCAGGTGATAACCACATCCACACAGGTAAAGATAGTGTCAGCGCTCAAAAAGTTGGGCAAAGATGCCACAAGGGTCACCATAGCCACTGACTACGATAGGGAAGGAGAGCTCATTGGTGCTGAAGCTGTCGATATACTCAAGGCTGTGAACCCCGGTCTGGAGTTTGATAGGGTGCACTACAGTGCCATTACACCCAAGGAGATATTCGATGCCTTTGCTGCCCCATCCATGATAGATTTCGATCTGGCCGATGCAGGTCATTCAAGGCAGGTCATAGACCTTGTGTGGGGTGCATCTCTCACGCGTTATATTTCACTAGCTGCTGGCAGATTGGGCAACATGTTCCTATCGGTTGGTAGGGTACAGTCCCCGACCCTTGCGCTTATCGTTGAAAGGGAAAAGGAAAGGGAAGCCTTTGTGTCGGAGTTGTATTGGGAACTGTCTGCAAGCCTGCGCACAAAAAAAGGAGAGGTGTTCCAGGCCGAGCATAAGACAAACAGGTTCTTTGAGAAGGAACTAGTTGACAGTATCCTTAGCAAGCTAGGGGACTTGGCACTGGTCACAGATGTAGCCACTTCCACCAAGACCGATAAACAGCCCACACCCTTCAATACCACAGAGTTCATCAGTGCAGCAAGTGCCATGGGTTACTCTGCCTCGAGTGCCATGAACATAGCTGAGTCACTCTATATGAACGGTTTTATTTCCTATCCCAGGACCGACAATACAGTATATCCAGCCAGTATAGATATGCGGGCACAGATAGGTCTTTTCACTACAGGTCCATTCAAGGAGTATGCTGAAAAGCTACTTGAAAAGAAGGAGCTTGTGCCGACCAGAGGTAAGAAGGAAACCACTGACCACCCACCAATATATCCTGCTTCCCTTGCTAAAAAGTCAGAGCTGAACGAACAGGAGTGGAAGATATATGAGCTGGTGGTAAGGCGCTTCTTTGCGACATTTGCTGAACCGGCCCAGTGGGAGACCCTTAGGGTGCAATTTGATATAAGTGATGAGGAGTTCAAGGTGAACGGTGCACGACTGGTCTTCCAGGGTTGGAGATGGTACTATCCTTACAATGCCCCCGAGGACCGTTTGCTCCCAGAGCTCTCGGTCGGTGATGAGCTCCAGGTCCTGAGCAAGGATGTTGCAGAGAAGGAGACGCAACCTCCAGGAAGGTACGGACAGGGCAGGCTCATTAAGATAATGGAGGAGCTTGGACTGGGCACAAAGGCAACCCGTCATGAGATCATAAGTAAGCTATATTCCAGGGCATATGTGCATGGAAATCCCCTTCAGCCTACAAAGACCGCTTTTGCGGTGGTTGAAGCCCTTGAAGAGTTTGCACCCACGATATCCAGGCCCGATATGACAAGCAAGCTTGAAGCAGATATGGACAGGATAGCAGAAGGAGATATAGCAGAGGAAGAAGTGCTCAGTGAATCCAGGAATATGCTGTCTGCCGTTTTTAAGGAACTTGAGGAGAACCAGGAGAACATCAGCATGGCATTGCGGGCCGGTCTGAGGGAGGACAAGATCATTGGTATATGTTCCGCCTGCGGCTCAAAGCTTATGATTATGCGTTCCAGGAAAGGAGGGCGCTTTATAGGTTGTGAGGGTTACCCAGAATGTAATTTCTCCCTGCCTCTGCCACGTGCCGGAAAGGTGATAGTGACCGATAAGACCTGTGAGCAACATGATCTGTTCCATATCAGCATAATCAATCCGGGGAAAAGACCTTGGAACCTGGGTTGTCCACAGTGCAATTTCCTAGAATGGCAAAAAGCACAGGAAGAAGAGAAGAAAAAGAACAACGGAAAGGTGATCCCAAAGAAGATCACGGATATTGCAGGTCTTGGGAAGACAAGTGCTGAAAAACTTAAAGAAGCAGGAGTATTAGAAGTAAAGGACCTGGTGGGTGCTGACCCTCAGGAACTTTCCAAGAAGACCAACATTCCTATAAAGAAAATAACAGGCTGGCAGGAGGCTGCTAACTGAAAAGGGTGATATGAATGGAGCTGGAATTTAAGGGAGCATGTAGAGAAGTGGGACGCTCGGCCGTCCTTGTAGATGACAGGGTGATGATGGACTACGGTGTTAAGCCCGGGGAGCCTACACTGTATCCGGAAAATGGTGCCAGGCCTGAACTTGTTCTGGTCTCACATGCCCATCTTGACCACTCCGGTGCAGTCCCCAATCTCATGGACCTTATGCCGGAGATCTATATGACCCCTCTTACCTTTGACCTTGCGGCAATGCTTGCAAAGGACACATTGCTCATAGCAGAGCGCAGGGGTGAAATAGCTGCTTTTGATAGCACGGACCTGTCGAGGTTTGTGGAACGCACCCAACGCACTGATATCGGTGTCCAGGTCCATAGTCATGGCTATAAGTTCCAGTTCTTCGATGCCGGCCATATACCAGGTGCAGCAGCTATCTATCTTGAGGACAGGCAGGGCAAGAGCTTGTTCTATACCGGGGACATCAACACCAGGGATACCCGTTTGGTCTCTGGAGCTTCTGAATTCCCAGATGCGGATTCGCTTATCATAGAGAGCACTTATTATGATATGGACCATCCTCCCAGAAAGGAAATAGAGAGCTCCTTCATAGACTCTGTTACAGAGACCCTTGACCGTGGGGGCAATGTTCTCATTCCAGCATTTGCCATAGGAAGGACGCAGGAAATTGTCATGTTGCTCGATGCCCATGGTATCCCAGCCTATGTGGATGGTCTTGGTATCGCTGCATACAAGATCATGTTAAAACACCCGGATGTACTGCGCAATCCCACACACCTCAAGAGGGCCTTTTCAAATGCAACCCTGGTCGACGGGCACAAAAGGGACAAAGTGCCGCTGGATTCCAGTGTGATCGTCACAACAGCTGGAATGCTAAATGGCGGTCCTGTATTGTACTATTTGAATAAGTTATATGATGACCCAAGATCAAAGTTGCTCATAACAGGCTATCAGGTGGAAGGCACAAATGGCCGGATGGCCCTGGACAACGGCTTTATTGAGAACGATGATATGGTCCAGCATTTGAGCATCAAGGTCGAACAATATGACTTCTCTGCGCATAGTGGGGACAGGGAACTAAAAGATATCGTGCGCAGTTTCTGTGACAGGGGCACGGAACATGTCTTTGCCATACATGGTGACGATTCAGCTGGTTTTGCTGAGTGGATAAGGAATGAGACCGGAGTGGATGCGCATGCACCGGAGCTCAAAGAAAGGTTCACTGTCTGAAGACACGACGGTGTGCCCGCACCTCAAGGGCATTCTTTCTTTTTACTTCATGTATGGTATATCTCAGGTTGTCGATGGCATCTGCATGCTCTGCATCTATTGAAAGCACTTTGGAGAAGCATTCAGCAGCTTTTTCATAGAGGCCAAGATTCAGGTATGCCATCCCTTTTTTATTCCATACGACGGCAAACTTGTTATCGAGCTCTATAGCTTTGTGGACCTTTGTGTAACATTCAATGGCTTCATCGTATCTGCCAATGGATGCAAGGACGTCTCCTTTGTTTATCCATGCATTATCATTACGGGGGTCTTTTTTCAGTATAATGTCGTAGCAATCTATAGCCTCATCGTGCATTCCTAGTTGGAATAGGGCAACACCTTTGTTGTACAATACATCGGTATCCCCCTTATTCAAGAGCAGGGACTTTTCAAAACACGCAAGTGACTCTTCATACATACCCATAAATGTATATGCGATCCCTTTATTGTTCCATATCAATGAAATGGCCTCTTTGTTCCATAGTACAGGGTCCTTTGCTCCATATTCGAGTATCAGATCAAGGAATTCTATCTTCTCTTCCGGATCTTCTGCGTCAAAGGCCATCCTGAACCATTCTTCTGGGGTATCGCTCTCCATATGTCACCACCTGTAGGATTATTTCATGTGTAAGTGCACGGGATATTCAATTGGGCTTTTGTCTTGTTTGTATTGCTCATCATCATTATTAACTTAACGAAGCCAGATCATATTGTGTTATTTTTATTATACAGTTCTTTTATGTTGACGATACGATCAGCATCAGTGCCTGTAAGACACATACCTTTTTTATCCATTGCCCATATCCTCTGCTCTTTAGTGATGTCCAATGGTATCTTTTCGCTGGGCAGGCTACTTGTATCTATCATGCATGTATCCTGGCCTGCATAACAATCGGGGTTCAGTTCCATTATGCTGACAACATTCCTTATATGTGTGAACAGTTCGCTTATATCTTCCCTGTCCCATTGTTGTGCCCTGCTCCATATTATCGGTAGCAGTACCCTAGCCACCCCTGGATTTGCCAGTATCTTATTGGACAGACACATAGCAGCGTTCTCATACCGGACCTCATCATCAGGTCCTCTGAAGCAATAGACCCCCTCTTCTATCATCCTGGGCAGGTCCAGTGGGCTATCAGACCCTGCTATGGCCTTCTTTATGTCGACAACATCGAAACCATAGATATCAGCAATTCTTTTTATTGCTTTTTCGGTCAAAATTTCAGTATCCATATTCTTTACCTTATATTATTTTCATATTTAGTCATTTACCCACGGATCATAGGTTCTCTAAGTTTTTCAGATCTTCTGGGGTGTTTATATTTATAAAAGTGCTCAGTGCCCCGTCTGGGCTATTCAGTTGTTCCGGTCCAGGATATATCACATCGCTCAGTTCCATCACAGGGGACATTACCGATCTCTTTCCCTCTTGTAGGGCATAAGTTATTGCCAAGACCATGGGCCCCTTTCTATATACCGCGTGCAAAGGTTCTTTTTGACCAGAGCTGTTCACAGGTATCACTGCATCATGTCCCTTTGCCATATCGAACAATTTGTCAACGATAATATGATCGATATGGGGCATATCACATGCTACGACAAATACATATTCTCCCGAGGCAGCCTTGAGACCTTCCAGCATACCTGCAAGGGGACCAGCATTATGTATGGTGTCCAGTACTTTTTTCTTTCCACTGGTATGTTCTTTGAATGCTCTATATTGTTCTTCATCTCTGAAGGATATGATAGTTTCATCAGTGACAAGTTCAAGGACCTTCATTATCTTTTCAAGGAAAGTAGAACCTTTCAGTTCTATGAGTGCCTTTTCTCTTCCTCCCATCCTTGTAGCAAGTCCGCCGGCCAGTATTACAGCTGAACGCCCCATCTATCCCCCTAGGCAAGCCCCCGCCTGCGCTGGCTGCGATATTCATCGAGCATTATCTTGAACTGCTGATGTTCTTTTTCCTTTTGGCGCACGCGTACCTTGTCATTCCACTCACCAATGGCCACCTCCAGTTTTACAGGGTCCACAAGTACAAAATCATCCATCTGCTGCACTTCAAGTCCCTTTACCACAGGTAGATTCGAATCATAGAAATATTCCAGGGCAGCATGGGGTAGTTCCTCGGACGTTATCACAGCACGAATTCCAGCCTCGACCAAGATAGAAGCTGTTACAGGACCTCCTCCACTTGCTTTATCAAGGTACACCAGGTCCCCTTTTCTTAGGGTGTATGTATCCTTTGTTTGTTGTATCGCCTCTTTTGTAAAGGATCGGATGAGCTTGACCGGCACTCCCTCTCCTTTCATCTCTGTCCTATGCATCATTTTCAGACGCTTGATGTATGAACTTTGCTCAGTTAATTTATTTCGGACACCCGCCAACTCTTTTTTAAGGCGGTCTATCTCATTGTCCCGTATCTGGATCTCTTTGTCCTTCCGAGCTCTTTGCGATTCGGCCCCTCTCATTTTGTTAATGCGCAGGTTCAATGCATCTATCTCTTTTTTCTTTTGCCCGGATTCGTACCTCAGCTCTTTCAGGTACTCGTCCATTTGCTTTATCCGGGCATTCTTCTTGCTCAGTTCTTCCCGGAGCCTGCTTATGCGTTCATCGGTCCCGATATCGTCTGCCTTTTCTTGTACTGGCCAAACGGTTTTGTACAGCTTAGGAGAGGGTTGCATCTTCTCTATGGCCTCTTCAATGGAGGCACCGTGGATAACGTGATACTTGACCTTTTCAAGGTCCATATATCCCGGGGCCTTTTTCTCCACCCGTGAAAATATATTCTTATAATTCTTATATGTCACAAGTGCTGCCGCAAGTGCATCCCTTTCATGGTCATTGGAATAGTTAAAGGGCCTGGCCAGTGCAATTTTGTCTTCTGCTCTCAGTTCACCACCAGGGCTACCAAGCACTGCATTGAAACTACGGCGTACCTTCTCCACAGCAGCAGGGACCGGGGTGACATCAGTGGCGATTATTGCAGGCTTTCCATATTCAGCTATCAATCTGACAACTTCATCGTGGGATATACCCCGGATACTTCTTGCCAATAAGAGTTCACCTCCAAGGGAAAGTATGGCAATGCCCACCGTGGTCCCAGGGTCTACTCCTACAATTGTGTACCTGCGGCCTGGTCTTTTGATTGGTAGGAACTTAATTTTCTCCCTCTCCACACTTTTTACAGTCACCTGCACATCAGCTGTGATGGAGGGTTTTATAGGCACTCTATCACGTCTGGCATTGACAGTGTACTCTGCTCTTACATAACCACCAAAACCTTCGGTGACCTTTAAGCTGTATGTAAGACCTGTATCCCTGGAAAATTTCCGAAGGATACTTTCTATCTCCCTATTCTTCTCCTTTACGCCACCATGTACCTTCCTTCGATAGCGGTTCTGGCTCCAACCTCCTCTACCCAGTGAACGTGCCCTTGATATCTTTATCTTTGTCATATCTTCAAAAAGGGATACCTCACACCCCACGCCCAGGTTTGCGAGGATAGCACAGACCTCTGCTTCTTCTCCAGGGTCTGAAGGATCAAAGGAAATACCATGTTCTCCAGCAAGGCGCAATAGGGACTGCTGGTTTACACCACCTGTTACCTGGACCAGCCTGGTATTTTCAGGGAGCTTCGAGAGGAATTGTATCAGTTCATGCTTATCGGGTGCCAGTTCATATATATTGTCCACTGCAATGTAGTCCGGTCTGTCTTTTTGTAACATCCTCAGTACCTTATGCATGTGCAACATTTTATGGTGCTCTATCTCATTGTTCCTGAGTACAGCAACAGCATAGCGTGGTATATTCTGAGCTCTGGAGGAACCTTTAGCAATATCGATACCGTAGATGACCCCATTTTGCATATGTCATTGATTATGTTGGTAATAGCATATATCCATGACCTATGGCAAGAGTATAAGACTGGGGATATATTTGGTCAATTTTTTAAGGGATGCTCTATCTATATATAGAATCGTTTTATATATATCTCTGGATTGAGTTTGACCTCTTAGTCTGTATTTATTTATATAAATATAATGATGTATCTTTAAATACTCGGAATGCAATTTAGAAAACTTCATTCATGTATCATCAAAATGGCCGGAAGGCAGATGCCAATTCGTGGTCTGGAGCTCTAGATACCTGAATGCAGAAAGTTCGGCGGGTCCATACTGACTCATCAGATGCTAAGATATTAAACGCCTTAGGGTAAAAGGAGTAGATATGAGAAAAGAGTTATATGAGTTTCCTTTGTCAGATTATATTTCCGAAAAAGACTTCAAAGCCATAAAAAAGTTCTCACAGGGTAAGGAAACCCCTTTTTTGGTAATAGACCTGAAGAAGATCGAGCACATGTATGATCAGATCGTCGAGCATATGCCTTTTGTGAAGGTGCATTATGCTGTTAAGGCAAATCCCATGGATGAGGTTGTCGTCACACTCAAGAACAAAGGTTCCAATTTTGATGCAGCAACCGTCTACGAGATCGACCAACTTTTAAGGCTTGGTGTTGAACCTGAGCGGATCAGTTACGGTAATACCATCAAAAAAGCCAAAGATATCGCTTATGCCTATCAAAAAGGGATTAGGCTCTTTGTTACCGATTCAGAGAGCGATCTTCAGAAACTTTCAAAGAATGCCCCCGGGTCCCGTGTGTTCTTCCGTGTCCTTACAGAAAGTGATGGGGCTGACTGGCCACTTTCTCGTAAGTTTGGGGCTCACCCCGATGTTATCTACAAGCTCATACTAAAGGCTAAGAACCTGGACCTTGAGCCCTATGGTCTATCTTTCCATGTTGGCTCACAGCAACGTGATATCGGCCAATGGGACAGTGCTATATCCATGTGTAAATACCTTTTTGATGCTTCTGCTGAGAAGGGTGTGACGTTGAAGATGATAAACCTTGGTGGAGGTTTCCCTGCAAAATATATTGCACCTGCCCAAGAACTGGAAACATATGCCCAGGAGATAATACGCTTCCTGCATGAGGATTTCGGAGATGAGCTACCGGAGATCATCATTGAGCCAGGCAGATCCCTGACAGCTGATGCTGGTATAATTGTGACCGAAGTTGTAATGGTCTCCCAAAAGGCCAGATATAATCAGTATAGCTGGGTCTACCTCGATATTGGTAAGTTCGGAGGTCTAATAGAGACCCTGGATGAATCTATCAAGTATCCCATATACAGTGATAAGAAAGGTTATGCTGAAAGTGTCATCCTTGCAGGTCCCACATGTGATAGCATGGATATCCTGTATGAACAGCACAAGTATGATTTCCCACATACTCTTAAGGAAGGGAACCGCCTGTATATTTTTACCACTGGTGCGTATACCCAGAGTTACAGTTCAGTGGCTTTCAATGGTTTTCCTCCACTTAAGGCCTATGTCATGAGGGTATGATACCCTCTTTTACTCGTTTTTGCCTGTTTATTTTCATCTCTCTTTATTTGAAGCCACTGTCAACAAGACAATTCAATGGTTTCACCAAGCTCAGAATGTTTTGTCATATGAACGTATTTATATACATGCTTATCCCAGTTATGGGTCAAAAGGTTATTATCAAATGTTGATGCCATGACTGTGCATGTTCCTCTTGAAAACTGGAAGACCTCGAATGGATATGTTGTCTACCGTATGTTGTCAGGCATCAACAATGCATATCTTATTTCTTCTCCCACCCATAACATATTGGTGGATACAGGAGCTGGTAGTGATTATGACCAGCTTATGAGGAATATAGATACCATTTGCCTTTTGAAGGGAACAATTGACCTTATAGTGTTGACCCATATCCATTATGACCATTGTCAAAATGCAAAGACCTTAAAGGACATATTCAATTGCAAGATAATAGCAAGCCACAGGGCCCAGGGGACAATTGACAAGGGGTCTTCGTCATTCCCAAGGAGCAAGACCCTATTCCGGTCATTTCTTATGCTTACAGAAAAGATAAGGGGCGAGGGACATTTTGGTTTTCCCTCTTTTGAGGTGGATATCTTTGTTGAGGACCATTTTTGCTTCACTGACCATGGTATCAACGTTCATATCATTGAAAGTGCAGGCCATTCAGAAGACTCTGTGAGCATAATGGTCGATGATGAAATAGCCATAGTCGGGGATCTCATGTTCGGTATCTTCAGGAATAGTATATTGCCCCTTCTCTATGATGACAAGGACGAAGTGATAAGGAGTTGGAAAAAGCTTCTAGAGACTAAATGTAAATTGTTCTTACCTGGGCATGGTAAAGCCATTGAGCGTGAAAGGCTTGAGCTTGAGGTTGCTTCTAGGACTGCATGAGTAGGATCATTGTTCATCATGGTATTTTCTATCTCATCTTGGGATGTCCTTTGTGAGATGGTCTGATCAGAATTTTGCTTATACCTTTCTCTTTACTCAGCAATCTATTTTTAGTGCGCCCACTTCAATTGTATGACCGAGGTGCCCAATAATAATGCGCGCGCATGTGGCGAGAAGGCTCCGAGTTTGACTATGAAAATGCATGCGGTTTTTAAATTTAGAAAGATAGTCTAATCAGTTAACAATAAACGCGGCACCTTTTTATAGTCCAACCTACGGCACGCAGCCAATCGCTCTCGTTTTTCCCGATGGGCTGACAGTATATGGGAATTAACGTGAAAAATGGAGTATGCTTTTAAAAAGCGATCAGAGTATAAAGCGAAATTCAGATTAGACGATCTCTTTGTAAGAGGCTATTATCTTGAGATGTTATTTATACATCCTTATCCTTAAAGCAGAACAGTTCAAACAGGTGCATCATGCCTTCAATACTCCCATACACGTATATTGCATTATTTGCATACTTTGTAGTTCTTTTCCTTACTCTGCGGGATATTCGTATCTTTAGACGCACACGCTTTGGGTCCTATCGCAAGGGTGCCATGAAAGGTCTTATTTCCTCAACTATCATATTGCTAGGTACTCTCTTGTCCCAATTGCTTCCTGATATGGGCTTACTTGTTGTATTCATAGGTCTTTTAATAAACCGTAAAGGCATAAGGGAAAAGGTTTTCAGGGATGCAGGTAGATTGGACCGTTTTCTGGGGAAAACAGATATTTGAAAAGGTCATTTCCGTAGCATGACCTTTTTATACTGCAAGATAAAGGGTGCAATGCCCTTGTGCACCTGCAATAAGCTATTTGACCACGGCACTGACAGAAAAGAGTACTGCCATAACTCGACAGTTCAAACGGTTTCACGTGTATCTCTTCGTTTTAGTTCATTTTTTATCTCAAAAGCCTTGCTTTCATAAAATAATGTGGATCTGTCAAATTTAAGGCCCTGCCGTAAAACATGATCTGTCTACTGCCCATCACTTTTACGCGCGCGATGCCTGCCGCCAGGTGTGGCGATACATTGACCGGGTACCGATGACAGAAAATGGAGAACGGCATAAAGTAGCTACAAATTAATGGATGCTGACCTTTGAGATATAAATAACTTGTAACCGATTCGGACGGGGCAAAGTTCAACCATGGATGAGCCTTGGAAGGCATTGTGTACATACCCATTTGCTTTCCATGTTATTCCTAACAGGCATCAGGTACGCATTTGTTTCCAAACGGCCGCACATGAAGCATTGCATTGAATTGTCTTTCTTCCCAACCACATGCACCTTAGGCTTGAACTCCAGTGTTTGCCTCTGTTCTATGGTTATTGCGCCATGCGGGCAAATTCCGATACAATGTCCCATGCCATCACAGAGCTCGTCCGAAATGACCTTTGCCTTTCCGTTGATGATGGCTATTGCCCCTTCGGAACAGGGTGCTATACATTTTCCACATCCATCGCACTTTTCTTCATCTATCCTAACAATAGGTCTATTTATCATCCTTTTTACTCCATGGATATAAATGCTCATTTTAAGAAATATGGAGGGGTAAGCCCCTCGAACAGAATGTAGTTCTAGCCTTCAGAGCCCTATCTCTTTCTTGAACTGGCTCAGTCCCATCTCATCAATGACCCTGCCAAGACGGTGCTTTGATCCGTTCTTCTTACAGAATGCCATTATCCTGTCGACCAGTGAAAGCACTTCTTCTTCGTTCAATTCATCAGCAATGATATCTGCTAGTCTTGGCTTGATAGCTGCATTCCCTCCTACCATGACCGTGTAACCCTTTGGTGTACCCATTATTCCAATATCCTTGATAGCTGGTTCAGAACATGAGTTTGCACACCCTGATACAGCCATCTTGAACTTGGATGCAAGTGGCATGCCATGGTATTTTGCATCAAGCTTCAATCCAAGACCCACGGCATCCTGCTGGCCACGTTTACAGAAGGTCGTTCCGGGACAGATCTTTATGCTCCTTACACATAGGCCTATAGCTGCACCGGGTTTTATTCCAAGGTCAGTCCATGCGCTGTCCAGGTCCTCCTCCTTTAATCCCACAATAGCAACCCTTTGGGACGATGTCACTTTAAGTGTTGCCGCATTGTATTTCTCTGCTACATCAGCTATCATCCGAAGCTGCTTGGCAGATACGATACCACCTGGCAGATGTGGTGCTATTGCGTATGTTTCATTATCTCTTTGCAGGATCGCTCCTTTTTCAAGTAGGTCTTTTCGCATATGATTCACTCCTCATCCAAAATAAATTATGGACAGCTTGTATTATGAGAATAGGGACATATATATTCTGCAGTTTCCCATTGGATACCTTCAAAAGGCTATTTTCCTGGGCGGTCAATTATACTTTCTCAATAGTGTTTGTCTGTTCTAAGGAGATATGTTAGAGCCTGTACATGTTCTGGGATGGATGCACAGAATAAAGGAGCAAGCTTTTAAGCCTATGTTCCAATTAGATGGACATGAAGGACTGTACTATCTATAAGACAGTTGATATCGTCGGAAAGAAATGGTCGTTGTGCATCATGCATGAATTATACAAAGGCGAGAACAAACACAAACGATTCAATGAACTCAAACACCAGTTGCAGACCGTGACCCCAAAGACCCTTTCCATAAGGCTGAAGGAATTGGAAGAGAATGGCCTCATTGTGAAAACGGTCGATGATTCAGTGGTCCCTGCCCGTTGTGAATATTCACTTAGCGAAAGTGGAGAGGAGTTCATATCTGTGTTACAGGGCATAAAGAAATGGAGCCTCAAATGGAAATTTGAGAATATGGAATGTGAGAACTCTAATTGTAAAAAATGTCAGTTCTAAAAGAACCATGTCAATGCACGGTGGTTATTCATTGGATGGGACTTTTCGAATAGGATCTTTTCAATGGAAGTTTTATTTATATATGAAAATGAACATAGTATAGTATACAAAACTTTATAATTTTACAAAAACATGCACAAAACTCATGATATCAAGTAGTATTGCCCTTCGATTTTAAGTGATCACAGGAGAGAAAATGTCATTTACACTTCCAATTACTGACCACGTTCTAATATTTGCGATATCGATGCTGATCTTCCTTATAGTTCCTCTTCTATTCAAGTTTTTCAGACTACCAGGGATCATAGGTATCATTATCGTAGGTGCCCTCGTTGGGCCAAACGCATTACACTTGTTAAGCAGAAACGAAGCCATTGTCCTTCTTGGTGAAATTGGTCTTGTGTACATTATGTTCACAGCAGGATTGGAGATAAACATCAATAAGTTCATTGAGAAACTTGACCGTAGCATCGTATTTGGTCTGATCTCATTCATAGTACCAATTGTTGTAGGCACTGCTGCTGGTCATTATATTCTTGGCATGTCTATTCCTGCAGCTCTCCTCTTTGCTTCTATATTTGCTTCACGTACCTTGCTTGCCTATCCAGTTGCCAAAAGGCTTGGCATAGTTAACAATGAAGCGGTTACCACAACCATAGGTGGTACTATCCTCACTGATACACTTGCACTATTGGTCCTTGCTGTTGTTCTTGCTTCAATGGACGGGGAACTGAACACATTCTTCTGGGTAAAGATGGGAGGTTCTTTGCTTCTATTCATTGTAAGTGCATGGCTCATAGTTCCGCGCTTAGCTAAATGGTTTTTCAGTAAGCTTACAGAGGAAAGCTATTTTGAGTTCCTTTTTGTGCTCACAGTAACCTTTATACTTTCTTATCTCGCTAAGGTTGCAGGCGTGGAACCAATAATTGGTGCATTCTTTGCAGGGTTATTGCTCAATCGACTCATACCAAATACCAGTCCCCTGATGAATCGTATAGAATTTGTTGGGAATGCACTATTCATACCTTTCTTTCTCTTGTCGGTAGGTATGCTTGTTGATATCAATGCATTCTTCCAAGGCGGACAGCAGCTAAAACTCGCGGCATGGCTTGTTGGTCTTGCCCTTGTGACAAAATATCTGTCTTCATGGATCACTGGCAAGATCTACAGTTATGACAATAATCAGGTAATGAGCATGTTTGGACTTTCCCTGGGGCAGGCAGCAGCAGCCCTTGCCATCGTTCTCATTGGATTTGATGCTGGATTGTTCGACCATGATATGATCAATGCTGTTGTAATGATGATCCTTATTATTGGGATAATTAGTCCACAGATGGTTTCTCATTATGGTAAGAAGTTAGCGCTCACTGATCAGGTTGCCTGCGAAATGACTGAAGCGACCACCAGAGTATTGGTCTCGTTTTCCCTTCGTTCAACGTATAAGCAACTTCTACTTGATCTGGCACTCATGTTGCGGGATCAGAAGACCGATGAACCGTTACATGTACTTTCAGTTGTCAGACGAGAGGGCGAAAATGCTGAAAAGAATGTTGTAGATGCGGAAAAGATGTTACAGGACATCACATCTTATGTAGCATGTGCTGAGGTACCCGTTGTTCCTCATGTTCGCCTCAACTATAATGTTGCATCAGGTATAATACGAGCCATCATTGAAAACAGGATATCTACTGTGGTCATTGGCTGGGATGGAGTGCATTCTCCCAAAGAAAGTGTGATTGGATCAATAATTGATCAACTACTTGGTGGGACTGATAAACTGGTGCTTGTATCTATGATACGGCGCCCTTTATGTAACACCAAAGAAATGGTACTGATAATTCCTCCCTACTTTGACCATAATACAGGGTCCTATGCAGTGATAGATGCTGTAAGAAGGGTGGCGCAAGGTACATCAGCCCCAATACGTGCTTTGGTGATACGGGATGATATATCTGTTTATAAAGATCTATTTAAAAAGTTCATTCCCGATTCACCTATCAAGTTTGAACCTCTTGGGACCTGGAGCGATCTCATTCAGATGCTTCACTCCAAAAACTGGTCGGAAGATAACCTGTTCATACTTGCCAGCGCCCATCGCGGTACACCTTCTTGGCATCCTATATTGCAGACTTTGCCAAAACGGATATCTTCTTCATTTGAAGGAAATCTTATCATTGCATACCCTCCAACCGATAAAAAGGGTAATGATAGTGAATACTGATATGAAGGGCCTGTAGTCTGGGCCCGACATGTCCATGTGGAAAAGTATAAAGAAATAAAGATTGGCCGGATAGAAATTGGTGGTTGTTAAAACGATCTGTTGGTTGGTGGTTTGTACGATAATGAAACCCGGCCAAACTATACTTTATACTTATTAATATAAATATGTAACCATTGATTAAAATTAGATCAGTTTCATTAATGGAGCATACTTTGTGAGTTTTTCAGTTCCTGTGTCTTCAAGGTTGGATGCTATGGTCACATAGCTAGCTTCATATGCGTATGGTCCCAGTTACCAATGTTTCAAGTAACACTGCTGTATGGTCAGAAGGATAGATTAATTAAAGGGCATATTATATAAGCTGAGATGCATGAGCGGGACAGCACGGCAAAGGATAACGATGCATGTGGATATGGATAGTTTCTATTCATCCGTTGAGGTAAGGGAAAGACCGGAACTTAAGGGTCTGCCTGTGGTAGTGGGCGCTGATCCAAAAGGAGGGACAGGCAGGGGTGTAGTCAGTACCTGTTCATATGAGGCACGCAAATTTGGGATACGTTCAGCAATGCCGATATCCAAAGCGTATAAACTTTGCCCTGAAGCGGTTTTCTTGCCCGTCGACATGCCACTTTACAAAGCAGCCTCGGAAAAAATAATGGGGGTCCTGCGAATTTTTGCAGACAAGTTCCAGCAGGTCAGTGTCGACGAGGCATACATGGATATTGGTGATAGTATCGATGATTACATGTCTGCTACCCTGCTTGCCCGGAAGGTCAAGGAAGAGATACGGCGCAAACAGGGGCTTACCTGCTCCATAGGGGTCGCACCCAACAAAGTGATCGCTAAAATTGCTTCTGATATGAACAAACCCGATGGGCTGACAGTGGTAAGGCCAGAGGAGGCTGAGATGTTCCTGCATCCTCTGTGTGTGTCCAGGATACCAGGTATCGGAAAAAAGACACAACCTTTGTTAAATGAAATGGGTATCGAGACCATAGGTCAGCTTGCAAGTGCGGATGTCCAACTGCTGATTGCCCATTTTGGGAAATATGGTATTGTAATGCATCAACTTGCAAATGGTATTGACATGAGGGAAGTAAAGGAGAGGGAGGAGGTAAAGTCCATTAGCACTGAAGACACCTTTGATGAAGATATCTCTGACCCGGAACAAATAAAAGAAGTATTCTGCGAACTTGCCACAAAAGTGCATGCCGAGGTGGTCCGGAAAAGGTTCAGGTTCAGGACTGTCAGCATAAGGGTCCGCTTCGAGGATTTCAGGACCTATACCCGCGCATGTACCCTGCATGCAGCTACCACGGACAGGGCATGTATAATTAAGACAGCTATTGGACTAATGGAAGAATTCATGGGTCGCGGCAGGTTCAGGTTGCTTGGAGTGGGAGTGAGCAAACTTGAAAAGATAGATGAAAGGCAAACGTTCCTCAGTGATTTTAGTTGAATATTTTTAGTTTCATATAATTTTGATTGTTTTGCGGGACATAGATTTTTATTCCTTTGAGCCTTATTGAAAATCCATATGTATCAAATATGATACAGTTCATTATTCAGAGGGAAATGCCTGATGAAAAATAAAGCCAAAAACTACCAGAGCAAATATAAAGGCAGACCAAGGACACTTGGCCCTGTCTCCCATCTTGAAGAACATGTGAATCCCGAATGGTGGAAGAAGATCTTCAATTCCCTGTATCTGAAGACCGATGCTGATATAGTGGACGATGCATCTATAACCAGGCAGGAGATAGACACTTTTTATAGTACCCTTGAACTTGGTCCGGAAAGCCATGTACTCGATCTTTGTTGCGGACAGGGCAGACACTCGTTGGAACTTGCACGCAGGGGTTTGAAGAGTGTGGAGGGGCTTGACAGGTCCCACTATCTTATCCAGCGGGCAAAGAGCACTGCAAAGAAAGAAGGTCTGGGAGTCAGGTTCAGAGAGGGTGATGCCCGAAAGACCCCCTATGCGACAGATACATTTGATGCTGTCATGCTTCTTGGTAATAGTTTTGGCTACTTTGAAACATCGGAAGAGGACCTGAGGGTCTTAAAAGAAGTTAAAAGGATACTCAAACCCGGGGCTAAGGTCCTGCTGGATGTGGCAGATGGCTCTTTCCTTATGAAGAATTTCCAGCCACGTTCATGGGAATGGATCGATAAGCAAAATTTCGTATGCAGGGAGAGGTCCATTTCTAACGATGGACATAAACTGATTTCCAGGGAGGTCATTGTCAATGAGACCTCTGGAGTCGTTGCTGATCAGTTCTATGCAGAGCGTTTATACACTGTAGATGATCTTATTGGACTATTGAAGCAGGCTGAACTCACTGATATAAAGGTAGTTGACTCCATAAGGTCTGAGACTGTTCGAAACCAGGATCTGGGCATGATGGAGAGACGCATCATAGTAATGGCTTCTGTCAAAAAGGAATGGACGCCAAAGAAGAAAAAGCAGAAAGGTATCACAAAGAATATAGTGGTCATATTCGGAGATCCAAAGAAAAGGGATGAATTGAAGCCATGTGGCATCTTTGATGATGATGACCTTCACACAATTGAACTATTGAAGGGAGCTATACAATCCTCTGAGGAATATTCGTTCAGGTACCTTAACAATCATGATACCTTGATCTCGGACCTTGCCAAGCTCAGAGGTAAGGTCGATTTTGTGTTCAACCTGTGTGATGAGGGTTTTAACAATGATCCAATAAAAGAGCTGCATGTGCCTGCCATGCTGGAGATGCTGGGTATTCCCTATACGGGGTCAGGACCTCAGTGCCTTGCCTTCTGCTATGATAAAGCACTTGTCAGAGGGATTGCAAAAGACCTTGGAGTTCCCGTCTCAGAAGGGATCGTTGTCAAAGCCGGTGATAGCATGTTCGAGTTGCCCATGGGTTTCCCTGTTATCGTTAAACCAAACTTTGGCGACTCAAGTTTTGGATTGAACCAGCGCAGTGTATGCAACAGTTATGATGAGGTTGTCAGGGCCATCTACGATATACGGGAAGGTTTGGGCTACGATAAACCAGTCCTCATCGAGGAGTTCCTCCCAGGAAAGGACCTCAGTATAGGTATCATAGGCAACCCACCTGAGAACTATACAGTGCTTCCTATCACCCAGGAGGACTATTCGGACCTTCCTGAGGATCTACCAAAGATATGTGGTTATGAGGCAAAATGGATACCTGATTCACCATACTGGAAGATACGGTCAGTTCCAGCAGATCTCCCAAGGGATGTAGAGGAAAAGATCATCGAATGCAGTCTGAAGCTCATCAGCAGGCTAGAGTGCAGGGACTATACCCGTCTTGATTGGAGACTGGATGGTGCAGGCAACCCTAAACTTCTGGAAGTGAACCCCAATCCAGGCTGGTGCTGGGACGGGCATCTGGCGAAAATGGCAAAGATAGCTGGCATGTCATATGAGGATATGCTGGGACATATACTGAAGAGTGCAGATGAGAGGATATCATCACAGGAATTGAACAAAAAATAGTTCAATGGATTTATTTTATAGATTTACCAGGATGATTTTCAATGGTTACAGACACAGAATCAAAAGTAATGCAGGCAAAGGGGGCATCTATTGTCCTTGCAGGTATTGATACTGCAACGAAGAACGCTGCCCTTGAGGCTATGGCAAAAGCACTGGATAAGAACCGTGGCATTATATTGGAAGCAAACCGCAGGGACGTGGAGCTTGCCGAAAAACTAAAAAGGAAGGGGGAGATCTCCCAGGCACTGGTGGACAGGCTGAAGGTCAGTGATGCTAAGATAGATGCAATGATAGACGGTATTCGGGATGTCATCGGACTGGAAGACCCTGCTGGCAAGACTATCAATGCCATAGAACTGGATAAGGGTCTTGAGCTATATCAGGTCAGTTGTCCCATTGGTCTCATAGGTGTCATTTTTGAGGCGCGCCCAGATGTAGTGCCACAGGTCATGTCACTGTGCCTTAAAAGTGCTAACTCGACCATATTCAAGGGGGGGAGTGAAGCCGCTCATTCCAACCGTGCTATTTTCGATATACTGGTGGAAGCAGCCTCATCAGTGGAAGGGGTACCACAGGGTGCATTCCAGCTCATTGAGACCAGGGAGGAAGTAAAGGACCTTCTGGGAATGGATGGATACATCGATCTGCTCATACCAAGGGGTTCTAATTCCTTTGTAAAATTCATTCAGGATAATACCAGGATACCTGTGCTTGGGCACTCCGACGGTATATGTCACGCCTATGTTGATAGCTATGCTGACCTTGGTAAAGCATACAGTGTCTGTCTAGACTCAAAGGTCCAATACCCGGCTGCCTGTAATGCCATAGAGACCCTGCTCATCCATGAAAAGGTAGCTGACAGGTTCTTGCCTGCAATGGCAAGGTTATTTGACAGTGCCGGGGTGGAGATGCGTTGTGATGAAGGCTCCTATGCCATCCTGGAACATATCGAGTTCCTGAAAAGTATTGTCCGGGCCACAGAGGAAGATTGGTGTACAGAGTACAATGACCTCATAATTGCGATAAAGATAGTAACTTCCATCGATGAGGCCATAGGCCATATAAACACATACGGTTCCAGGCATACAGACCTGATAGTCACTGAAAACCTGTGTAACAGGAAGACCTTTACAAGTCTTGTGGACTCTTCAAGCGTGATGGTGAATGCTTCCACACGTTTTGCCGACGGTTTCAGATATGGGAAAGGTGCAGAAGTGGGCATCAGTACCAACAAGGTCCATGCAAGGGGGCCTGTGGGGATGGAAGGTTTGATGATATACAAGTACATACTATTGGGTAATGGTGATAAGGTTGCGGACTATATCGAACCCGGCACTCATCACTTTACTCATAAGAAGCTAGATATGGACATTGTAGAACGATTGGACAGGGAATAGACCAAGCAAGGGACCATGAGCATGAATGGCTATCATACCAGGAAAAAAGCATACGCTCCCATAGAGAGGTAGAGATCGTGACCCAACGTAAAGAGCTCTTAAGTGGCCTTAAAAAGATAGTAGTAAAAATAGGAACTTCTTCGATCAGCGCCGATGATGGAAAACTGAACACTCCTTTCATGGATAGTATAGCTGCGCAGGTGAGTGCCTTACATGGACAGGGTAAGCAGGTCATCCTTGTGAGTTCAGGTGCTATAGGTATTGGGATCGACATCCTTGGTCTTTGTTCCCGTCCCCGTGAAATCCCTGTCAGACAGGCCTGTGCGGCCATTGGGCAAAGTGTGCTTATGCAGGAGTGGAGCAATTCATTTGCCAAGTATGATCTGAAAGTAGCTCAAATACTCCTTACATATGAATCTTTTTCGAGCAGGCTCACATACCTTAATCTGAGGAACAGCATCTCTACATTGCTCAGCTACGGTGTCATTCCTGTGATCAATGAGAACGATACTGTATGTGTCAATGAGATAGAAGCTACTTTTGGTGACAATGATAAACTTTCTGCTGTGGTTGCAAGTAAGATAGAGGCAGACCTGCTCATCATCCTTTCTGATATCGATGGTCTCTATGATAAGAACCCAAAGCGCAATCCAGATGCTAGATTGATCAGTGTCATTAAGGAGATAACTCCTGAGGTGGAGAGCTATGGTGGTAGTCCTACCAACATGAAAGGTGTTGGGGGTATGCGAACAAAGATAGATGCAGCCAAGATCTGTCATCTTGCTGGGTGCAATATGGTGATAGCCAACAGTGCTACTGAAAATGTAGTCCTGAGGATAAGTGACGGTGAAGAGCTTGGTACCCTCTTCCTTGCTGACCACGAGGTGTATAAGAACAGGATACGCTGGATTATGCTTTCGAAAGCCTCAGGTATCGTTGAGGTGGATGAAGGGGCCCGTGATGCAATAATGGATAGCATGAGCCTGCTTCCATCTGGTGTGCTGAGCGTTTCAGGTAGTTTCCACAGGGGTGACATCATCAGGATCGTGTGCAATGGTGAGGCCTTCGCAAAAGGGATAACAGATTACACATCCGATGAGCTCGAATTGGTGAAAGGTAAGCATACGGACCAGATAGCTGATATTCTGGGATATAAGAACTACAATAATGTAGTAAAAAAAGAGAATATGGGCTTGCTGGACCGTTCATGACCAGGTATCCTGAAGTTCCTGTCATATCATCCCCTCTTTTTGGACCATGCCTGTCAGGCAAGTTCTATTAATTCGGGAGAACATGGCAGGAGCTACATCGGAAACATTATATCAATAATATTCTATATATAAATGTACCCAATGAGTAAAAAAGCACTGTATTTCATCATCCTGTCCATTGCCATATTCCCCCTAGTCTCTGCTGCTGAAATGGCGACAGTTCATGGTATCATCTATGAGTGGGATACTTTCCAGCCTCTGGACAATGTCATTGTGAAAGTGGACTCCATACCTCCTCAATCGATGCTTGCAAGGTATGGCATGTATTCTTTTAATCTGCCACCTGGTGACCATACGATCACTGCCAGTTATTATCGCAACAATACCCTGGTGTACCATGCAGAGGAGAGGATCACGATAAAGGATACCGGGGATTACGTGATCGACATCATGTTCCTTCCTACTTACTATGACCCGGATGAATTGGGATTTCCTGAGCTTGATGAAATTGCAGATATGCACGAGAGCAGTGGATGGAATAGTGAAATACCCTCATATGTGTTCTATATCTTTCCTGTCCTTGTAATTGCAGTAGCTGGAGGAGCTTATCGTTTAAAGCGGAAACAGGTCTTGGGTGTAGATAAGGGCATGGCTGGTAGTGGAGACCATTATAGGACCGCATCAGATGATGTTGTTATGGACCAAGATGCAAGAACATGTCCAGATGAGCAAGATCCTACGGAAACTTGTGCTTTAGTGGACGAGGAGACCAGCTTCCCGGTTTCAGGGACTGGTACTGAAGTTGTCCAATGTACAGATGACCGGTATAGCTCACTACCGGATGACCTGCGTGAGCTCATTGCTATTCTCGCAAAGAATGGTAATCGTATGACCCAGAAAGACCTTCGTGGCATATTAAGGAGACATTCTGAAGCAAAGGTGAGCCTTATGATCACGGACCTGGAGGACAGGGGGCTTGTTCGGAAGATAAAGAAGGGTCGTGGTAATGTGATAATACTTGAGGATATTGGAGATGGAAGCCCTTCAGAGCAGATGCTGAACTAAAAGGGCTGGGATCAACTATTACCATTCATGCTGTACGGGCGTAGAGCAACTCTTCGTAAGGTTGCACGACCACAAAGCCCTCTCCCCTAAAGACCATCTGTATGCTTTCTCCGCTTGCCCTTCCCACAAAGGACTTAAGCGAAATGTCTGTTTTGATCTCAGGGGTCAGGTTACCAGACCATGCGACCGTTGCATTCGGGTCGGTAAATACAGGTTGATCGCTGGTGACCTTCAATGTAAGTGGATCGTAATGTGTGGTAATTGCCACCATGCCTGTACCTTCCAGTTTGACATTGAAGAGCCCTCCTGAGGCCATGCCTGCCACACTTCTCAGAAGTTTGATATCCCAGCTAACACTTTCTTCAAATGCCAGCAGGTCATTCCCATTCACAAAGATGGATTGGTTGGAAAGATTGAGGATGGACACTTTTTTTCCGGTGTCTGCCAGGTATACTTTCCCCTTACCCTCGGCCTTGGTCAGTGCAACCCCCTCGCCTGTAAAGCTCTTTTTCATGAGTTTACCAAGACCATGCTCGAGCAACCCTTCCCGCGTGAACTTCACATCCCCAATATATGCTATCATTGCACCTTTTTTTATCCAGACCATCCCGTCAAGATTGACCTCAAGCAGTCTGTCCCTTTCCAGTTCGAATTTTCCTTCTCCAAGGTCCTTTTGACTTGTTGCCTTGATAAAGTCCTCAATAGTATAACGTGCCATTATATTTCCTTTTTTTTTTTAGATGTAGTGTTTAGTTTAGGTATATATATAGCTGTCTTTTTACCTTGTCAAAATTTTCATTGGAAACATCATCTGCATGCTATCAAAAACCATTTGCTATATCTTAAAATAAATATTATATATATTATATATTCACAATTATAAATAAAACTATTTATAGGATACTACAATCATATAAAGACATGTCGTTTGGACTGAGCGTCTCTTTTAAGACGCATCCTAAAGTTCATGCCATTTTACATAATCTATATAACTAGATACATATATTATGAAGTTTATTAGTTTAATTCAATAATAAAGGAAGATGTACCTCACTGATAATCTTTAATGGTAAATGATAGCATGCAACCAAAAAGAACAGAAGATGATCTGAGCAGATGTGCGGAAGAGCTTTCGTGGAAAGACAGCACATGCTGTCAGGTAAGTGCAGATCACTCCGAAGAGATCATGGAGCATTATACCCCTGATGAGATGCGGGAAGTCATTATGTCCAATATAGTCCATGAGTTCAAGACTCCCCTTACATCTATCCAAGGCTATGGTCAGTTGATGTCGGATGGTACTCTGGGTGCAGTGAACGCGCAGCAAAAAAAAGCCATTGATGCGATCATACGCAATTCAGTGAGATTGCGTAAACTGGTCGATGCTCTTCTCCATACCAGTAAGGCAGATGCTGGGAAGCTTACATATTCATATTCCACAGTACTGATAGATTCAGTGATCGACACATCCATACAAAATCTCGCTTTGCAGGCTGATGATAAAAGTATAACTATCATAAAGGACCTACCAGATGAGCTACCTCCACTGATAGGTGATAAGGATGAGCTCATAAACGTAATGGTCAATCTACTTGATAATGCCATTCGTTTCACTCCCCATAACGGGTGTGTACAAGTAAAGGTCACGACCACAGAAGACCATTTACACATATGTGTATGTGACACGGGCATAGGTATATCCAAGGCTAAGCTTGGGAAACTATTCACCCGTTTCTATCAGGGCGACCCGTCCATACAGAAGAAATATGGCGGAACGGGACTTGGTCTCTACATCTGCAAATTAATAGTTGAGGGTCATAAAGGGAAGATCTGGGCTGAGAGCAAAGGAAAAAAAGGAAGTATTTTCCACGTGCTACTTCCTCTTAATTTCAAACCGGAAGAATATTGAGGATATCCAAAATAAAAAAAGGTGACATGAGTGAAAGTAATTGTAATAGGCGGCTTCCTGGGAAGCGGAAAGACCACAACATTAAGGAATCTGGGGAAGTATCTTGTTGGAAATGGTCATAAAGTAGCTATAATAGTCAATGAGATAGGGGAGGTCGGTGTGGATGGTGAGGCTATAGAAGGTAGTGGTCTCATAAGTAAAGAACTCACAAGCGGTTGCATATGTTGCACTTTGCGCATAAGCATGGAATATACCCTGCAGACCCTTGTGGATGAATACGATCCTGATGTCGTGATAATCGAACCAACAGGCATAGCTTTCCCTATGCAGATAAAAGAGCACCTCAGTCTCATGGATGTAAAAGACCTTTCTTTTGCTCCGGTAGTATCTCTGGTGGATGCAAGTAGGCTAACGATGGAAATTAATCAGGTGCCGGTATTCATAGCTAATCAGATCAAGGAATCTGAGATCGTATGCATCAATAAGATCGATGTGGTGGATGCTGGAACTGTTGCGTTTGTCACAAAGACAGTATCTGAGTTGAACCCAAAAGCACTCATCATCCAGATGTCTGCAAGGAATATGGATGATAGGTTCCATATGTTCATGGAATTGCTCACCGGGGAGAGTCAGGCTGAATATACAGGGTCCGATATGAATTCCATTGAAATGTCAGGTGTTGGAAGCTATTCTGGAGAGTATATCATAACAGGTGAAACGATCCCTGATGATAGGGCTGTTCCTATGATGAAAGCTATACTGTCTGAAATAAAGACTGGTTTGCAGGCGATAAATCCAGATTTCATAGGTCATGTGAAGCTTAGTTCAAGGTTCGGGGACTCACTTATCAAAGCTAGTCTTACTTCGGCCCGTGAAGACCCATTTGTTGAGATCATCGGGGAGGGTGCCAGTGATGAACAGCACCTGAAGTTCCTTTCTGCCGTGACAAATGTCCAGAAAAACCAGATAGTCCCTGTGGTCGATAAAGCAATAGAGGATATCCTGACAAGAGAGAATGCAGGGTTTGAAAAGAAGGCAAGGCAGGGTCAGAAGCTCATCACTTTGTGAGTTGACATCTCTTGTGTGTGATCAGTAGGTCTATGATACGAAGTCTGTATGGTCCATGTCCCAGATGGATATACGGGAAATAATACAAATAGAAGTATTTCCATTCATTGCTCATGAAACTTAACCCAGAGATGGACTATATATTGCCTCTTGCAAAGACAATACTGGTAGCTGCAAGGACTGCCCCAAAGGGCAAAGGTGTCGATGATATTGTCACATGTATTGTAGATGACATGGAAGAGCTTGCAAAACGTATGGAGGAGCTGAGCGATATCAAGGGTATGAAGTTCCTGCTCCGGGATGCAAAGAACGTCAGGGATTCCGATGCGGTCCTCCTGATAGGTGTCAAGTCCTCCGGTGCAAGTGGTCTCAACTGCGGTGCATGCGGTTTTGAGACATGCAAGGGTATGATGGATGCTACAAAGGTAAAGAAGGACTTTACAGGGCCCCAGTGCAGTATCAAGTATATGGACCTGGGAATTGCAACGGGCTGTGCGGCAGCAAAAGCAAAGGACCTGTGCATCGATAACAGGATCTTGTACAGTGCAGGTGCAGCGGCTTGTTATTTTGGGATGCTGGATGCTGATATGGCCATGGCACTCCCACTTAGCATCAAAGGTAAGAACATTTTCTTTGACCGCCCTTCCCTCAGGTAAGCATGAACATAGGATACTTAAAGCATAAAGACACCATTGTCATACATAAAGTAGGTCTTCTATGACGGAATTCGAGAGGGTGCTCGTCCAGTCCTTCAATCGATACTTTGAGGAGAACGACATCAAAGGCATTGCTCATCGCCTGAAGCAACACAGGTTCACACCACAATTCCTGGATGTGCTGGTCGATTCACTACATCCTGACTATTATCTTGGGATAGAATGCAAGAGCATATCTGTTGATAAAGGTGCAAAGGCATTGTACTTTACCCAACATTTCACTACTGATAAGCATGGTGCGCATCAGATCGACAGGATATCGGATTTCCTGAGGCGTTCAGGGAGGACTGGATTTCTTGCGGTGGAATTGAAAATGGGTGTAGGACATGCAAGGGAAGCATATATAATGCCTTGGGAGGTGCTCAGTGAGCGCTTCCATCAGGACGACCGGACCAAGTTCACGATAGGGGAGATACAGGAATTCAATAGGGTAGAGAGGTCAGGAAGTTCATATGTCATAGATCCTCTCGGATGGAAGACAGGGAAGTTTTGAGGATAAGATGTCTGAAATGATGCAACAAATGGTCCAGCGTGCCAAAAGGTGTGCTGATGAGATAAGAAAACATAAGGAAGTACAACTGGTATCCCATATCGATGCGGATGGGATCAGTTCTGGGGCAATTATGGCCAGTGCCATGGAAAGGGCAGGTATAGAGTATGAGATGCTCTTTGTCAAACAATTGGATGAACATATCATCAAAGGACTTGCCGACGCAAACCCTGAATTGGTTATATTCACAGACCTTGGTAGTGGACAGATAGAACATATCACCAGCAATGGCTTGCATGCTGTGGTAGCTGACCATCATCGTCCTCAGGGGGACATGGAGTTGCACTTGAACCCACATGTTTTCGGTGGCAATGGTTCATACGAGATCAGTGGTTCAGGGACCGCATTCATACTTGCTTCATGTCTTGGAAAGAACGATGACCTTGCAGACCTTGCCATCGTTGGATGTGTTGGTGATATGCAGTATCGTAAGTATGGGAAACTGGTGAGCCTCAACCGGGAGATCATCGATGCAAATCCGGATCATATCATTTCTGTCACCGATATCTCTCTGTTTGGTAAGCAGACAAGACCTGTGTACAAGATGTTGCAATTCTCATCTGAACCATATCTACCTGGGCTTTCAGGTAAAGAGGATGCGTGCCTGGATTTTCTTCGGGGGATCGGTTTTCGCTCTGCTGAGGATGAAAAATGGCGCAGGTGGATCGATCTGAGCAAGGATGAGCGCATTAAGGTCACGTCGGCGTTGGTACAATATTCGATACAGAACGGCCTTTCATCATATAATGTGAACAGTCTTGTTCGCGAGTGTTACCTGCTCCTTAAAGAAAAAGAGGGTACAGAGATGAGGGATGCCAGTGAATATGCTACTTTGCTCAATGCCACAGGACGTTACATGAAGGCAGAGATAGGTATGGCGGTCTGCATGGGCGACCGGGAAGATGCCTATGAGGATTCAAAGAGCCTACTGAGCGAGCATCGCAAGAACCTTGTGGATGGTCTGAACTTTGTCCGGGAAAACGGAGTGACCCAATTGTCCCATCTCCAGTACTTCGATGCTGGTAGCAGTATCCCCGAGACCATTGTGGGTATCGTTGCAGGTATGAGCCATACATCAAATAATCGTAACCTACCCATTATAGCCTTTGCTGATAAGGAAGATGGGCACAAGGTATCTGCAAGGGGCACCCAGGACCTGGTCAACCGAGGACTTAACCTTTCGGATGCCTTGAGCCAGGTGTGCCAGCAAATAGGTGGGGCCGGTGGTGGGCATGATATAGCGGCTGGTGCGACAGTGCCCTTTGGAAAGAAGGAGGAGTTCATACAGTTGCTCAATGCACATATAGCCATGCAGATAGCAAAGTGAGCCTCAGATGCTTGTATCCTATGGTCGACAGCTATCATTCCTTCAAGGTATTGTCCCATATTTCAAAAATGTGCGGCATTCTAACTAAATGTTCAAGCGCTGCCCACGGCTTCGCG